>PMNP01000178.1 GCA_003161755.1 Ignavibacteriota bacterium
AGCTGGATCGGGGTCAGCGGGTTCTTGATTTCGTGGGCGATGCCGGCGGTAAGTTGACCGATCGATGCAAGTTTTTCCGATTGGACGAGTCCTTCCTGCATCTGCCGGACCTCGGAAAGCATCTTCTCCAATTCGGCATTTCTCGCTGTCAATTGGTTCTGGAGTGACACTCGCTCTTCCTCTTCTTTCATCCTTTCGGTGATATCGCGCATGACAGCAACAACTCGGATCTCCTGGTCATAGATCAGAAGATTGATTGTTGTCTCCTTGGACCGCCACGTCTTGTCTTTCCTTCGAAATCGAAATTCCAGTGACTGGTGTGTATTGTCTGCAGTGATCTTCTCGAGACCCGCTTTCACTTTGTGAACATCGTCCGGGTGAATCAGCGCAAGAAAATCCGTTTCGTGCAGTTCCACCGGATTCCAACCATCCTCCCGGAAGGACGGGCTTGCGTAGAGACAACGGCTGTTGGAATCGAGAACAACGATAAGGTCGGCCACATTTTCAGAAATCAGTCTGAACCGTTCCTCGCTTGCCTGGAGCGCCTCCTCTGCTTCCTTTCGCATGGTAAGATCCAGGCCGGTCTGGATCATTCCGGTCACTTCACCTTTTGAATCGCGAAGGACGGTGGCCCGGGCATGAAGGTAGACTTTGCGTCCTAGCAACGAGGGAATAAGCACCTCACCCTGAATCGTATCGCCATCTCTCTTGACATTCCTATATCGGCGCTCCAGATTCTGGTCTTCCTGAAGGAGCAAATTCAGGAGCAATCCACACCGCTGCCCATAAAACGGCAACGAGTATTCATTATTCCCTTTTCCCACCATAGCTGACGCGCTTACTCCACTGAGGCGCTCCATGGCGCGATTCCAGGCGACGATAACGCCATGAGCATCGACCACCATGGTCGCCTCGGGAATGAATTGCAGAATCTCCTGGAGCCGGCGCTCCGACTCCCGAAGAACATTTTCCACTTCCAACCGTTCAGTCAGGTCCCGAATGGTTGTCACCACGAATTCGCGTTGGAGGCGGACGAGCCGCGTACTGATCTCCACAGGGAATGACGATCCGTCTTTGCGGCGCCTCATAGAACGGAACGTTTTGGACACGGTGCCGGAGAGCAGCGTCACGACTCTGAGAAAGGCACTGACGTCGACTTCCGGATCGATATCAGCCACTGTGAGTGTGACAAACTCCTCCTTCGTATAGCCAAGATCGGTCCATGCCCGTTCATTGCCATCGAGGATGTGGCCCGTCGTGGGATCGATCACCTCCAGGGCATCGCTCGAGTGATCGACAAGACTTCGGAAAAGCCTGAGATCTTCTTCTGCACGTCTTCGGTTGGTGATGTCCCGTCCGATGCCAACCAGGCCAATCACATTGCCATAGTCATCGCGCAGGGGAAGCTTGGTTGTCAGCAGCCATCGCTGGTGCCCCTCTTCGTCGTGAAAGCATTCCTCTCGGTTGATTACCGGGGCGCCCGTATTGATAACGGTCTTGTCGTCCGCATAAAACTTCTCCGCAATATCCTTCGGGAAAAGGTCGAAGTCGTCTTTGCCAAGGACATCACTCTCGCGATCAAGGCCGATGTTGCGAACGTCAGCAAGGTTCGCCACAATTTTCCGGCATTGCGTGTCTTTGACGTATAATGGATCGGGAATGTGATCGATGAGTGTTCTGAGCAACAATCGATCATGGCGCAGGGCTTCTTCCTCGCGCCTTTTTGCAGTGCCGTCATGCAGGACACCAAGAATGCCGGTGAAGACACCCTGTTCATACCTCGATCGCCAACGATGTTCGATATACTTGAGTGATCCATCCTGGGATCGCCACCAGGCATCCAGTTCTCCTTCTGGTGTCGAGAGCACTTCGTCTGCATTGGGCACATTTTCGTGGAGGACATTTCGCAGAAAGTGCACTCGCCCTCCCATTTCCCGCACATCATCCAGCGTATATCCGAGCGTGTTCACGAACGCAGCGTTCACATAGCTAAATTCTCCGGTGGCGGGATCAACCAGATAAAGCGCGTCTGGGGTGTTCTCAACAAGTTCACGCGACTGTTCGTCGGTGATTGTTCCCATGGATGTTTGTGGCATCGAAGTTACCATGAATCCTCGAACGTCTGCTAACCAATGAGCACACGAGCTCAGCACATTGGATGTCGGTAACCAAACCAAACGGCAGCAACCCGGTGACGACCGGAAACTCCGCCATTACCACCTTGTAAAAAACATGCCAACAAAAGGACGGGGAAACCGAAGAGAAGAGGTGAATTATGGAGGAAATAGGGTTGGCTTCCAGTTGCTGGCATCCCTTGTGGCTAACTTTCGCCATATGAATAATCTTCTTTCACGGCTGACTTGAATTCCGATAATCGAAAAGGCATTTGGGGGGGGAGGGGGGAATCGGAGTTACGGGATGAAACGGGGCGTTATTTCAAAGGAAAAGTCCTGACTTCTAGTTTGATTTGCTCAAGGAGCGTTGAGGTGATACCTTTCTTCATCTGCTCCTTCAATATCCGCACTACTTCCCTGCGAATCACCGGATCATCACATGAGGAGTATATCTGTAACGTTTGGTGCAAACAGTAACGCACATGCGTGCGAACTGATCAAGAGGAGGCCAATGAGGAAGGAGAACAAAACGCGAGCACTTGATCGGGGTTTCATAGGCCCCGGACTATGGCCTGTCGCAAGTCTGGTTCAGGGGTGGAGCGCGTGAAATCTCGCACAGATACAGTTAAGGTCGACCGTGAATGGTCTTTGCGAGTGATATTATCAAGTCTGAGAATTTGTGACAAGCATACAAATGCAATACTCCCCCGAAAAAGAATGCCAGGGTGCGCGCAATCTAAGATCTAAACTCTAAATTCTAAAATTCCCTGTGCCCTCGGCCAGAGTCTCGTCCTCCGCCTCCGGCGGAGACGGCGAACACGCGACCTGCGGTTTAGTCCCAAAATCACATCACTTAGCGAACGTAGTGAGCTAAGTGATCCGTGATTTTGAGGATCCGCCGGAGC
>PMNP01000021.1:0-1445 GCA_003161755.1 Ignavibacteriota bacterium
ACCTACGTCCAACCCCGCTTCTCGTGCAGCTTTGTAGGAAAGTCCGGTGGACGCAGCGGTCGCGTTAAACAGCTTTACCACGGAAGTTCCGAGAGCGCCGCGGTATTTCATGTTGCCGCCGAGGGCATTCGTGGCCGCGATTCTCCCCTGCCGGTTTGCTGGTCCGGCCAGGGGGATCCGAACATTCTTCCCGGACATTCTATTCACCACTTCCACCATATCTCCCGCCGCGTAAATATCCGGATCGTTTGTCTGTAACTTTTCGTTGACAACCAATCCGCCACTTGCACCGATCTCCAGACCCGCCGCTCTTGCCAGCGTAAGCTGTGGCCGGACGCCTATNNCAATCTCTGAGACTCCCGCGCCGTTCTTCACGCAAATACCCTGAGACTGGAGCCCGGACTTAATCATTGCTCCGAATTCCTCATCCATGGAAATCATGACTTGTGGGGCAAGCTCAACGATTGTTACCGCAAGTCCTCTCGCCTTCAGCGCCTCAGCCATTTCCAGCCCGATGAATCCGCCGCCTGCGATTACCGCCGTCGCAGGTTTCCGCTCCTCGATAAACTTGTGGATGCGGTCCATGTGGGGTATGGTCCAGAGTGTGAAAACATGGTCGAGGTCGATCCCACGCAAGGGGGGGACAACAGGTGTACCCCCTTGTGCGAGGATGAGTGTATCATACGGTATCGTCTCGTCACCTGACGATGATCGGGCCACGACCAGCTTCTTCCCCCGTTGTATATCCACCGCTTCGGTGTTGATTCGAACGTCGATCCGGTAGCGGCTAAAAAAGCCTTCCGGCGTCTGAAGCAACAAGTGCGACCGTCGCGCGATGTCCCTGCTGATGAAATACGGGAGTCCGCAATTGGCAAAGCTGACGTACGGTCCTTTTTCAAGGATCGTAATGTCTGCCGATTCATCCAGCCTTCGTGCCCTTGCCGCTGCCGTAGCACCGCCTGCCACACCGCCGATAATAAGTATCTTCTTCGCATTCATGAGTATGGTGTTTCTCTGAAATGGATTTTGTCAGTGCGTCAGGAGGAGACCAAGCAGGGCCCCATATATTGTGCTGATCCATGGGTTACTCGTGATAGGGCACGTGCCAGTCCGGCAACCAACGAACTTGTAGTAAGCGAACCCTGCTGCGCCGCCCAGGGCAACACCAGCAACCCGCCAGAGCCACAACATCAAAAGTGCATCATCATTCATCGTAGGTCCATCGCAAAGTGTGAGGGAAAATGCTTGCCAGCGATTCACAACCATATGATGCAGGGAGTTGGGAAAAGGGGCGAGCTCATTTTGAGCAGGGAGCAGCTAGGGGACAGTTCATTGCTGACTTTGGCATAAAAGCGTACACCGGAGTTGGCAACGCCACAACATGGAGACGCGATTCTCTGTGCTCGACCATTCTCCTAGCCGCGCGAGATCGACCTAACCTCTGG
>PMNP01000021.1:1481-6886 GCA_003161755.1 Ignavibacteriota bacterium
CTCGGAAAGAAAGTAACACAACATCGGACATTCCTCTGAGAAGTATTGTCGGGTGTACGCTTTTATTTCAAACCCAGCCGTTAATAAGAATGGCAATAGAGAAGATTCTGGCGATGGCATAGCCGAAGTCATCGCATGATCGGTGAGGTTTCGCGCGGCATCCGACCTGTCTCAACAAGTTCCATAATGTTAAATGTTCCGAGTTTGCGCGCCTTGAGAAATCCCGACCAGGCAGCCTCGGCAAAATGACCTTTTCTGAGCAAATCGAACAGCCATTGATCGGTATAATCGGGGTTGAGTTGCCGGGTCCCCGCATGGATTTCCTGAAGCCACCGCCGATTGAACTTTTCTTGTGAGNNCCGATTGCTGGAGTCATAACAATGGGGATGCCTAGCCCACAATAAAAACTCAGCTCACTCGGCTTAGTCCAGAGGATATCCGTGGCATGCAAAGCACTATTGAATGCGTCGAAATATGCATCGGACGTTTTACCAAAAACCACTTCCACGTCTTCGTCGCCAGCACCGAGTTCTTTTTTGACACCGTAGAAATACTCCCGCACAGACTCTTTCACCCCGGCACTCAATACCAGCTTCACTTGCTGCGTCAATATCCTGGTGCGCAAGCTAAAAGCAATCCTCCGGCCTATCTCCCGTTGTGCTCCGGCTCCACCAACCGAGTACATGATGGTGAACGTTTTTCTCTCAGGTTGGACGCAGTTGTCCGCGCCGAGAAAATGTTCGACGTTGATTCCGTGTCGAGGCCAGAACTTGTCGTTGGGGTCAAGGACACGCAGCCGACGACCGAGGTCAGACTTGAGCACACTCAGATCACGGCCACCGAGCAGTTCCACAGGTAGCGGGAAACCGGTCAGATGAATCCGCCCTTCAGGCACGCCATATGCTTTTAATCGTGCGGCTGCGGTGGCACAAGGGGCCAGGTAATCAATCCTGCTTTCCCATGGGTTGCGGGCAACCCAGACCCGGTTGAGATCCGCGTCGCAAATGATACAGTACACTTTGTCACTGCCGTGCATATCGGCAGCGATCGCGGGGGCGTAAATTGACGTCACAAGCGGCAGCCGTTTGGTCCTGATTCTGTCGAGCATTCCAGCGCAGAGACCCTTGTTGATGTAGGATTCAAGGAGGCTCACCTGAAACGTGCTGTCGGAGAGATTGCGGATCGGGTAAAACGAAGGGATATGAAGGAGTTGGTCAAGTATTCCGAATACACGCTTACCGAATACGGGTATGCTTTTTGCCCGCGAGAAGAACTCATAGATTCCGAGGATATGCCGCCACAGTCTGCGCTCCTTCGGAGAAGTTGCATCGTTCAGGCCTACCGTGATGATCTCTCCCTCTGCAATGGCTCTGAGGGGATATACAGCCCGGTGATGGCCAAAACCCATATCTGCGGAAACCACCCATGCCTTCGCATGTTCCATCGATGTAGCTCCAGCCATGATTCTTTGGCACCTCCTTGTGAACGTGTAATATATGTAGACAGGACCTGATCGACAACATGTCAGGCCGGAACCAGCCTTCTCCCCTGTTCACATTCTCCCCCTCATCCAATAATCCTCCATGTTTTCATCTCCCAAGATTCGTACTATTGGAAGCATGGTAACGTTACAAACGCAGCGTGGACATCCTTGAATGGAGGAACTATGGCAATCGTGAAGTTTTTCTCCCTTGCTCTTTGTGTACTCATTGTTCTCGAACCTGGATATGCCCAGAAAGCCCCGAAACTCGAAGGCACATGGGAGCTAATTTCCCAAAAGGTCGATGGAAAGGATCATCCCTTCGGGGGGAGACAGATCAAGCTGCTGTCGAAAAGTCATTACATGTGGGTGCGGCAGGACAAGAAAGCGCTCACGGCTCTTCTGGCCAGGAACACCGAGCGTGATTCGATGCGGGCCTTTCAGGATACCTATGGGGCAGGCACGTACATAGTTTCAGGAAACACCTATGCCGAGACCACGGAGTTCTTCTATGAACCTTCGTACATCGGTAACACTGTGACCTTCACATTTACTTTTGACGGTCCGCGGTGGGTGTTGACCGGAACAATCCCACTGATGCGCGGTAACAGGAAGATCGGGGAGGAAAAGCTCGAGGAAGTGTGGAAACAGATTGATTAGGGACATTCAGCGAGAGCAGAGGGCAGAGCGCGCACGTCGTGCGCCCTGCCCTTGCCGATCTGGTTAGTCATGCCGTAACGCCCCTACCGGATTCGTCAGCGCAGCTTTGATTGCCTGCGTGCTCACGGTCAGCAGAGCAATGATGAGCGAGATCCCTCCNNCCACGGCAAAAACCCACCAGCCGATCTCGACCCGGTAGGCAAAGTCCTCCAGCCACTTGTTTATGACGAAGTAGGCCAGCGGCCATGCAATGAGGTTCGCCGCCAGAACCCATTTGCCAAATTCCTTCGACAAGAGAAACACGATTTGAGACACCGAAGCACCCAGGATTTGTCGAACTCCAATCTCTTTTGTTCGTTGTTCGGTGACGAACGCAGCAAGCCCAAGCAGGCCAAGGCAAGCAATGACTATTGCAAGCAGAGAAAAGACCAGGAATATTCTCCCGAGATTTCGCTCAGAAGTATATTGCTGTTCCAGATTCTGATCCAGAAAGCTGTACTGAAACGGCGTCTTGACAGTAAAAGACTTCCATGTCGATTCCAGCAGGGAGACGTCGCCAGCAAGGTCATGCCCTTTCACCCGGACAAGTATGTACGAGTCCGGGGTCTGGTACGAGTTCGATGTTCGCTCGAACAACGCAAACGGAAGGATGGGCGAATGAAGATCCATGAAATTGAAATCCCTCATGACGCCGATAGNNCGATCGTCTTGCCTATTGGGTCCCCTATGCCGAATTGTTTCACCGCCGTCTCGTTCACAATAATGCTCTTGGCGTCAGTCGGATATTCCTTCTGAAACCCCCGCCCTTGCTCAAGCCGGATCCCCATTGTTCTCATGAAATTCTCATCCGTCAGATATGACATCAGCATACACTGCTCGTCCCCCTTGCCAGGAACCTTATAGTAGTCTGCATGGCCGAAGTTGGGAGGAATCCCCGTCGTTACTGATGCATCGACAATCTGCGCGTATGTCCTGATTTTCTCCGTAAATGCGGCCAACCGTTGCCCCAGAGGATTGTTCGCATTGGAAATGACGATAACGCTTTCCTTATCGAATCCAAGATCAGCGTTCCTCATGAAATCCAACTGTTGCCGGACAAGAATCGTGCAGACAATCAATCCGACGCTCATCATGAACTGGAATATGGTGAGGACACTCCTGAAGCGTCTTCCTCCAGCTCCACTTCCGGCAATTGGCTTGAGAACTTGTACGGGTCGGAAGGAGGAAAGGTATATTCCGGGGTAAATGCCCGCCACGATTCCGACGAACAGTGTCAGGCAAAGCAAAGTCGGGATCTGCCAGGGTGGATCCAACAGTCCAATATTCAGAGACTTTCCTGCAAGGCTGTTGAAGGGAAGCGCCAGAAGCTCAACCAGGAACAGTGCGATCGGCAAGGCGATCAGGCTATGCACGACCGACTCGGTCATGAATTGAGCAAAAAGGATGTTCCTCGACGAGCCCAAGGTTTTGCGCACGCCGACTTCCCGCGAACGTTTCTCCGACCGCGCAGTCGACAGGTTCATAAAATTGATGCANNGCGAGAAGAATAAAACTAGCGACAAGTGAGAATGCACCGACATACGACCGGTTGCCGATGGGACCCAACGGATTCCCGATTTGAGCCGAACCCAAATAGACATCTTTCAAGGGCTGGAATACAAAATCCCACCTTCCCCCGCTCCTTATCAAGTCGTCATACGAAAAGCCCACACGGTGAAAAGCAGCCGGCGCATATTTCGCAACGATTTGCCGTACTTGGGATTCGGCCGCGATCACCGATGCATCATTTCTCAGTTTAACGTATGTCACGACCTGCATCCATACCCAGCTCCAGTTGAAGTACGAGACGCTCGGATACGAGGACATTGACGTCAACATGCCAAACTGGAAGTGCGAATTGCCAGGTGGATCCTGAACGATTCCCGTAACTCTGAATGTATTGTCGTAGAGCTTGTTTATTTCCCATTTCTGATCGCCGAGTGAAATCATTTGTCCAATGGGCGATTCACCACCGAAATATTTCTTCGCTTCCGACTCCGTCAGAATAACACTATTCGGCGATGAAAGCGCAGTGCGCGGGTCTCCTGCAAGCAGCACAAAACTGAAAATATCGAAGAAATTCGAATCGGCCCCAAAGACTCTCTCCTCACTGAAGAACTTGTCTCGATAGCGTCCGATCATTGGTGAGACCGGATAAATTCGCGTTGAGGCATCAACCTCGGGAACTTCAGCGCACAGCTTCGCGGCGAGCGGAGGCGGTGTCGTTGGCCCTACTCCTTCTGCACCATTCCATTTATAGCTCCAGTTCATCCTGAAAATTGAGTCTGATCCTTTGAAGTCGCTGTCGTAGCTCAATTCATTCTGCACCCACTGAGCAATGAGTATAGCGCAGGCCATGCCGATGGCAAGGCCGGCTATGTTGATAAACGAAAAGAGCCTGTTTTTTGAAATGTTCCTTATTGTGATCTTCAGATGGTTCTTCATCATGCCTTGTTCTCCTTACAGGTCTACTGCACACTCTATTTCGTTACTACTCATATCTCAAGCTCTCGACTGGGTTCGCCAGAGCCGCTTTGATCCCCTGAGAGCTTACTGTCAAAAAGGCGATGAGCAGCGACAGTNNGCCCGCCATGGCAAACACCCACCACTCGATCCTTGCGCGATACGCATAGTCCTGCAGCCACCTGTGCAGAGCATACCAAGCAATGGGAAAGGCGATAATGTTGGAGATGAAAACCCACAAAAGGAATTCCCTGGAGAGCATGATTGCTGCCTGCAGGGTCGACGCGCCCAGTACTTTACGGACGCCGATTTCCTTCGCCCGTCGTGCCGCGCTGATGCTTGCCAGCCCAAACATCCCCATGCAGGCGATTGCCAATGCAAGCACCGCAGCCACTCGGACGATATCTTGCATTTTCTGATCGGTTGCGTACTGCTGGTCGATCTGCGCATCGACGAATGATGATTCGAATGGCGCGTCCGGGAGGAGATTCTGCCAGGTTTCGCGTATTCGCGATACCGTCTGAGCGGCATTCGCAGACGAAAGTCGCAGAGAAAGATAGCGGTAGTAAGGCCGGCTGCTGACAGACCTGAAGCAGAGAGGGCGAATGAGCTGATGCATTGACTCAAATTGAAAGTCCCTGACCACGCCGATGATCGTCGCCTTCTCCCCATTCCCCACGATCACGCAGGCACCTACCGGTGATTGCAGGCCGAGAGCCTGAGCCGCTGACTCATTGATGACAATGACATTTGCCTCCGCAGG
>PMNP01000131.1 GCA_003161755.1 Ignavibacteriota bacterium
TCGCGGATGGTCGTCGATGGTTGTGGGGCCTTGCTGTGAGTCTCTCCATGATCTGTGCTGCCGCGCTGTCGCCTCCCTTGGGCGCCGCCGCCGACTTCTCGCGGAACCGCAAACGTTTCCTGTTCCTCTTTACCCTTGCGTCCGTCCTCTGCACAGCGCTAATGTTTTTCGTCCAGTCAGGGATGATCCTCACGGGAGTCTTCCTTTTTGTCGTTGCGAATATCGGGTTCGAGGGGGGGCTCGTGTTCTATGATGCATTCTTGCCGGGATTGACCGCACGTTCTTCGTATGGACGCGTGTCAGGATACGGCTTCGCCATGGGGTATGTCGGGGCACTGGTAGTTCTCCTGATCGTCATGCTGATCCTTCCTCCTCAGAATGATCCATCGTATCTCTTCCACGTTCGACTCTCGTTTGTTGTCGCAGCAGCGTTCTTTTTGGTCTTCTCTCTTCCCATGTTTCTCTTCGTTCCGGAGCCGCCGGTCTCAGCAACACCACCCCCGTCCATCATCAAAGCAGGATTAAGCCNNGGGATCCTGACCGTCATCGCCTTTGCTGCGATTTTTGCTGATCGGGTTCTTCACATGGGCGATGCCGACATCATCGCCTTCTTTGCCATCGTGCAGACCAGCGCCATCGTCGGGTCCCTGGTTTTTGGCGTCATCACGGACAAACTCGGCCCGAAGAAGACCATCTCGCTGACGCTTTTCATCTGGATCGCGATCAGCATCGGGGCATATTTCGTGACCACAGTCTTCGTGTTCTATATCGTGGCTCTCGGCGCCGGTATCGCAATCGGCTCATCACAGTCGGCAAGCCGCAGCATGATGGCCCTGCTTACGCCAAAGAACCATGAAGCAGAATTTTTTGGGTTTTACGACGGGCTTTGTGGAAAGGCGTCGGCCGTCATCGGGCCGCTGGTGTACGGCATCATCGCCGACCTGACCAACGAGAGATTTGGAGCCCTGGCAATTGGTGGATTTTTCGTTGCGGGATTGATTATCCTTCAGGGNNTATGAACGTGCCTCCACCTGCCACTTCGCACCTTTGAGCAAATGCAACCGCGGCCTTTTCAGGGACTCTTGCCTTTCTCTCATGCTAAAATCCGCTTATTCTCCTCTACCTGCTACCCACTCACTGCTACCTGCTCTTTAGCTTCACTCCAGCCCCGCCCCCCTCTTCCCATTTATTCCCCGTTTTCCTACATTATGAACATGAAGCACGCTGGCAACATCCTTCTCCTTGTTCTCCTCCTAACGTCCTTACGGGTGTCTGCACAGATAATTACCGACAATCCCTCAATGCTACTTGAAGTAACCTCGAGCCACAATGCCGCGCCTGCAGATTCGCTTGTGACGATTACCTTGAAGTTTCGCCCTTCCCCCGATATTCACATGCCCAAAGAACCCGGCGTGAGCATCGCCATCGATTCAGGGTCCTGCCTGAGAGTCCTTTCACCTCTCCAGCAGCCCATTGATTCCGGAACGGGCTACCTCAATGTGAATGAGCCTATGTCCGTCGACTGCGTGATTCTTCCTTCCACTCCTGCCGGTCACGCTGTTGCGGGCGCAGTTATCACGTACTACTTCTGTTCTGATAGCGAAGGCTGGTGCAAGAAGTGGAGTCAACATGTTTCTCTCGCTGTGACCGCCCAGACTGGCCACAGCCGCTCCGCGGCATCCAGGAAGTCTGAGGTGCAGAAATAATGGCCTGCTACTTCATCTCCGACATCCATCTGGGCTTGGGGAACCACGACGAGGAAAAACGAAAGGAGGATCGCCTGCTGGAGTTTCTCCGGTCAATCAGGCCGGACGCTGCTGAAATTTTCCTCATGGGCGATCTGTTCGATTTCTGGTTTGAGTATCGTACGGTGATCCCCAAGGGATTTCATCGAACGCTATCGGCACTGCAGGAGTTTACCGATCGCGGCATCCCGATCGATTATCTTCTTGGGAACCACGACTTTTGGGTTGGCGATTTTTTTCGATCAGAGCTGGGCATCAATGTGCATCGTGAACCGTATGAGAGCGATATCGGCGGTAAGCGACTGTTCCTCCATCACGGGGACGGACTTGCCACGAATGACCTCGGCTACAAGATGATCAAACCCATCCTTCGGCATCCGTTGAGCATTCGCGCCTATCGATGGCTTCACCCCGATTGGGGAGTCCCTCTCGCGCGGGGGTCATCACGAACGAGCAGAGCATATACTGCCGAAAAGGATTATGGTGAGGATGAAGGAATGCTCGGCTTCGCACAATCCTGCATCGCGCGGGGAATCGACATCGTGGTGATGGGACATCGGCACAAACCCGCCTTTGTTCCTGTCAACGGAGGCGTGTATATCAACCTTGGCGACTGGATATCGTTTTCGACGTACGGAGAATTGTCCGGCGGAATCATGAAACTGAATACGTGGAACGGGAAGAAGGCATAAACGATGGAACAAAACAATACCGGACAGGCAGCACCCGGATCCTCAGGACTCAAGCCTCGCAGAGCCCAGGGCCCGACAGGATTCATGAAGTTCATCAGCAGCCGTTGGGGTCAACTGACGATACTCTTCTCGCTGCTCCTTGCTCTTTTCGTCATCTACGGGATTTACCTAGTCTCCGGGCTTCCATCCCTCGAACGCATTGAAAACCCCAAGGCTGAACTTGCCACGCGCGTGTTTTCCGCAGACGGAGAAGTGCTGGACCAATTCTATATCAAGAACCGGTCACATCTTTCGCTGAAGGAGATTCCCAAGCAGGTTATTGATGCATTGATCGCGACCGAAGACAAGGACTTTTACAGCCATTGGGGCGTCGACCTAGTCCGGTTCATGAAGGCAATGGTGAAGAATATCTTCGCCTTCCGGCTTAAGGAAGGAGCCAGCACAATAACACAACAGCTTTCACGCAACCTTTATCTTGGGCGAAACGATCACAACATCTTCGACAAGGTNNTTCTGAATGTGGTCTACTTTGGCCGAGGGTCGTACGGGATTCAGGCTGCATCGCAGGTATATTTCGGGAAATCCCCTTCTGAACTGACGCTAGGCGAAACCGCAACGCTCATAGCCGTCCTGAAAGGACCCGGGTACTACGATCCCATCAATCACCCGGATCGTGCATTGGCACGGCGCAACACGGTGATCGACCAGATGGAGAAATATGAGTTTATCGGGTCGAAGGATGCAGCGGAGGCAAAGATCGAACCGATTCAGTTGCGAAGTGCAGAGGNNCCGTGCGGTCGAAGAACATCTCAAGATCTACCAGGACGCGTTCAACAAGCAGTGGGATTGGTCGAAAGAACATGAGGCGCTGGATCGCGCGATAGACCAGGCCATCCGGACATCTCCGCAATATCTTAAGGCGGCTTTTCCCGAGCAACATGACAGCATTGCCTTGTCGCTCAGAAACAACCGGGCCTGGGTGGATTCCGTCAAGCGGGTTGCACAGACCATTGAGGCGGGATTTGTCGCCATTGACCCAAGGAGCGGCAACATTCTTGCAATGGTCGGCGGATCGAACTTCCGCAACTTCAAGTACGGACTGAATCACGTAACGCAAATAAGACGGCAGCCGGGTTCCGCATTCAAGCCGTTCGTTTACGCAGTCGCCATCGACAACGGCTATCCCCCATCATTTCAAATTCTGAATCAGCCCGTGACAATTCCCATGGCCGACGGTTCCCTGTGGACCCCGCAAAATGCTGACGGTGATTTTGGAGGACTAACCACCATTCGCGAGGCCGTACGGATGTCGATTAACCTGGTAGCGGTCCGCGCGATCGATTACGTTGCCCCGATCAATCAGGTCATCGAGCTTGCCAAGCGCATGGGAATTTCCACGCCAATGCCTCCGTACGCATCGCTTGCCCTGGGATCCGGAGAAGTCATCCCCATCGAACTCACCAGCGCCTTTGGCGTCTTTGCAAACCATGGGATTCACGTGGACCCCATCTCCATTCTTCGTATTGAAGACAAGGATGGCGTCGTGCTCGAAGAAAACCTCCCGTCTCAACGGGAAGTGATGAGCGAGCAAACGGCCTTTATCATGACAACCATGCTCGAAGGCGTGGTCAACGGCGGCACAGGGGCCCATGTCCGCGATTTCTTCCAGCTGCCGGCAGCGGGGAAAACAGGGACGACGACCGATTTCGCCGACGCCTGGTTTGTGGGGTATACCCCGCAGATCGTCGCAGGCGTCTGGGTGGGCTTCGACAACAACAGCGTCCACTTCAAGACGTGGGATGGCCAGGGAGGCAGAGCAGCCGCGCCGATTTGGGGACGCTTTATGAAGTATGTGTACGAAGACAAGTCGATCGGACTACCGTTGGAGTACTTTGAGAAACCTAACGGCGTCCTTGAGCGGAAGATCTGCTCGGAAACAAAGAAGCTGGCAACGGACTATTGCCCACAGACTGAAATCGAATATTTCACGGAAAAAAATCTTCCCGGACCTTGCGACAAACACTCCTCCGCCCGTTGGAAAGAGGGGGAAGAAGGAGGAGGAACGATAGGATTTTGAATTTCCAAATTCCAATTTGAAATTTGAAAACTGATTGGGACCAGTCTTAGAGCTCCGGGAGTTTCCCCGTCATTTCCGCTTCCTTCTGTAGCGATCTCGACTTCCAGAAGAAGTAGATCACTGGATAGACTGCCAACTCGAGCATCACCGAGGTTACCACGCCGCCAACCATCGGGGCGGCGATGCGTTTCATCACGTCGGCGCCCGCGCCGTGGCTCCAGAGGATCGGGAGCAGGCCGGCAATGATGACGGCGGCAGTCATGGCTTTCGGGCGGACGCG
>PMNP01000033.1 GCA_003161755.1 Ignavibacteriota bacterium
ACATCAAGGGGACGGTATTCCGTCAGACGCAGTTTGCCGAGTTCGAACTGCTCATTCATGAAAAGGCCGAGAAGGGGGAATCTCTTACAGGCGAGGAACTGGACAAGCTGTATCTGGAACTCACACGACGGTACTACGGTCACGACAAGAACATCTGCATCGTGGACGACGAAATCAAATCGGAGTGGGCGTATATACCTCATTTCTATTATGACTTCTACGTTTTCCAGTATGCAACGTCCTTTACCGCATCGTCTGCGCTGTCGGAGAAGGTGCTTTCGGGGGNNGTCCAAGAAGGGCGGCGGCATGCCAGGCGGCATGGGCGGCATGGGCGGCATGGACATGGACATGTAAGCCAAGCGGCTTACGCTCAATAAGGTCAAAGCCCCGGAGCGATCCGGGGCTTTTGTTTGCGATCCTCTGTGATCCAAAATTGCCCAACAACGCAAGAGAATTCTCGTGTTTTTTCTTCCCAGCGTGCGGCGAAGCTGGGGTCATATTTTGTTACTTCCTACCACACACTACGTGCTCTATGTATTTTTCACGCCCCTGTTATCTGCCATCTGTTCTCTGTCCGCTGTTAACTGTCACTGACTACTTCATCAGCAACAGCTTCGCAGTCTTTGCGTAGACCTGTTTGCCGAGCGCATCAGTAACGACGAGCCGTGCGAAGTAGACACCAGTGGCAACGTTTTGTGCATTCCAGGTTGCGCTGTGGTATCCCGCCTTAATCACTCCGTCGGCCAGCAATGCCACCTTGCGACCCAAGACATCGTACACCATGAAGGATACCCTTCCATCTTCAGGCAACTGATATCTGATCACTGTTGACGGATTGAATGGATTGGGAAAACCTCCTTTTAGTCCGTATTCTGTCGGGACATCGTTTAGAGCTTCGGCTTTGGCTAACTGTTGAATGGGAATGATCGCTTCTTCAGGTGTGCCATCGACTACAAGCTGCGTAGCTGTCACCGGCATATAGCGCTCAACCTGTCTGGCCGCGACCGTTGACGGTGTTACAGGTATCAAGGCCAACCGGACCTGCTGTTGGGCTGAGCCACTAACCGAGGCTGAGAGAGAGAATGCAGTATCAGCTACTCCTCTTAATGACGCCAACGTCGCAATCGTTCGCCCGTTGGCTACATTCTGAAGAACAACGTCGAACCCAGCTCCCGACGATACGTTTCCCTTTGCGCGATAGGTGAGACTCGTGGAAAGAGTTCCTTTCACACTCACCGGGTCTGTTTTCAACCCTGCAGCAAAATCTGCGGCCGTTCGTACGGCAAAAGTGTCGGGCAGAGCGATGAAATTCACTCCCACTCCGTCCAGCATAGGTGTCGAAGCCGATAGCCTGACAACGGCCCCGTTGGTGAGGATATACGTTCCTCCTCGCGCCTGATCCTGTGCGGCAGCTGTTGTTCCTGCCATCATTGCCGTTTGCTGTGAGCCGCCGCCGTAAGAAAGTCCGCTTTGATTGATGGGATAAAACGGCCCTGTTACCGAACGGTAAGCAACACGCTCTAGACCATTGGAATGTGCATCGGCGCTGGCCTCGGGATCAATCCCACTGGCAAGATTCGCAGCAGCATACCACACCCCACGTTTGCGCTGGGCACACTGGATCTGATTTGTCCCCGATAGCCAGAGGACCGAGACATCATCAAAATCGGTGGAACCACCTGTTGTCGGCGTGGTGAAGTTCGAGCCTGTCACATTCCAGATGCGCACAGGTGACCAACCCGATTGATCGGAATGCTCCCTGTATCTTATATGTCCACGCGGGGGCGAAGTCAGCATTGTCACTCGCCATGCGACGGCAGGACATCCCGTGGTTCGGGGGAGTCCTACTGCAGATGGGTTTGAAATGATATTGTCATCTCCTCCGTAGGCCACAATGCTGTCGGGTGTCGAGATGAGCACTGGCGGTTGGTTGACAACAATTGGTGCGTAATGGAGGTTTCCCCCCTCAATCCAGAGCAATTGCCAGAATCCTATTCCTGCGCCGATAGCCGGAGGTGTTGTCACACCGCTGATCGAGCCCGAACGCAGAGTGCGGACATGCCAATAGCCATCACCATCACGCAGGGCACCTTTCATGGCGTGATCGTCCGCGTCATACCAAGCGGCAAAAAACCACCCTGTCATGTCACCAGAGACGACTGGAAGTCTGGGAGTGGTTCCCAGGGGCGAGCCGTAGTCGATAAATTCTTCCCAATTGAGTACACCGTTCGAAGGGTTGACTGAGCGAAAGCACAGGTAATAGCCTGAATTGTCGTTCATCCAGTATTCATAGACAATTCCCACCAACGGTGTTGACCCTGTCATTACCGCCGCGGAGGGATTGTGCGCCGTCCATGTGGGATCCGGCAGATTTACCAGCTGTTCGTCAAGCCATGTTGACCCGCCATCGGTTGAACGCGTCACCCAAATGTTTCCTCCCGATTCGTAAGTCNNCAGTCATCCAATAGTTGCCAAAATAATCCCGCACCATCTTACGCTGCGAACTCGGCGCCATCACAGTGGAAGAAATCGAGCCGAGATGGCTGCTCGTAATCCGGTACATCTTCCCTTCGCCGGGATTGAACCGGTCGGTGAAACACCCTCCGTTCGCCACGTCCCACTGGCTACCGTGTTCAATGTCCGTGACAAGAATCTTTGGCCATGGGCGGTTAAGCGTGATGGTGATGTCACGCCGGTCGAGTGTGGCTGGTGAGCTATCGGTGCGGCGATTCATCACGTAAATGTAGTCGGTTGTGCCACCACGCTGAAAATGTCCTGTTTCCACATAAGTGCTTCCGAGCAGAGTGACGCCAAGTGTGTCAGCCATGGCTGCCGAGGTGACGATCCCTCCCCAAGTTCCGGCAGTAAGTCCGCTTGACCAACTCTTCGCACCGAGCCATGTGAGGGCAAGAAGCGTATCACCGAATGTCTTCAGGCGGGTATTAATCGCCTTCAGTTCATCCCACTTCTCCTTGTAGCCTGTCCAGATATTC
The DNA here is from genome assembly GCA_003161755.1 of Ignavibacteriota bacterium. Next base: position 2,994 of record PMNP01000033.1, read on the forward strand.
TGGCCAAAAACCGTGTCGACGTTCTTCGAGTGGTCTGACCGGAGTCCGCCCACAAGTCGGTTTGAAACGAGGCCGGGCATAGCCATGGGCGCATTCGAGAAATTGTCATCCGTGGCATATAACGTTCCATAGGGAAAGGGGATAATCCCCGTTGCACCGTAGCAGAGCCCCAAGTTGACATGCATGCGGAGTTCCGCAGCAGTTGGTGGCCGGTACGTCCAGGTCCCGGCTGGATTGGCGTACTTGTGCGTGCTGGCATAGAGAAATCCATGTAATTGGGGCGTAATCAACCAAGGTTTGGCATGAAGCTGGGCCGCGTTTGCTATCGGCCGGAGATTTTCAAGAAGAGTATCAGTCGTTAGCTGAAGCTTGTTGAGATAAACAACCGTGTCCCAAGTGGCTATGCCGTAGGTGCTGGCCGGATCCCTGTAAGGCAGACTTGGGGAGGGAATAAAGGTCTTCAGTGCGTACCAATCGAATATCAGACGATCCGGATTGGTTTCAGTTATAAAACGCTCATAGTCATGGAATGTCGCCGTAAGGGAGCCTGCCTTCGGGTTATTGGGCAGTGCCGTCTTGATCTGATCGCTTATATAGCGAAACCCGCGAAAACTGCTCACCCATGGTTCATCGCTCAGATAGAATTTGTCGTGTGTCGGGCAGCCTGCGTACGTCACTGCTTCTGCCTGAGTGGCTGCATCATAAGCCCCATTCATCACTACATGCGCGACGGAATCCTCGACGATAACCTTGTCGAGATACGTCGACACCTGACCGAACCACCAAACACGGAGGTCGACGTTTCCTTGCGATGCATCATTTGCGATCATCGCGCCGTTTCCTAAGCTGCCTGTGCCATGTGACGAGGTGTAACCGTAGCCTCCGGACAGTCCGCCGTGGATAGAAGGAGAGGAACTGATCGACGCCGGAACCGAGAATGCAATGGTATCACTTCTATAGTTTGTTCCTGTGAATTGCCCGGCACTCAGTCTCAATGTATCGGTCCTCACTCCATTAACCCAGATTTCGCACCGCGATACAGCGTACGACGGTGGTTGGCCTTGATCAACGCGTTGAATGAATATTGCCTTGTATTTGCTCACTCCCCAGCGGTATTCGTCGCTTGGGGCGGCGCCCTGAACCATATAGCCTAATGGTAGACCGATTGTTGCCTTCCAAGCCGTTGGAACAGAAGGATCTACTCCGCCAACGGGATGTTCTTGAAACCAGTTGCGCGTCCCATGTGCATTGTCGGTTGCTTCTGCCTCGTAAATCATCTGCTGCGCTCTGGATCTGTAGTCAAAGTTCATTCTTTGATCATAGATCTTGATGTTCACGCTACTGTTGAGGATTGTATTGTCCCATGGATTGCCATAACCTGTCCCGGTCTCTGCGTTGTTGTATATTGCCCCCCATTAGCGTGAGACAGATCCTTACTTGAGTCTTTCTCTTGGTCAAGGCACTCCCGGCGGGGGGAGGAGTGCCTTGCGACGACCCGTTGCAATTTGAGTGTCTGGTTCTCATACTACCACTACCACAAGGAGAACCAGTCATGGCACGACCGGAGACACCGAAATCCATAGAGGAAAAGCTCGCTATCGTTCTGGAGGGGCTGAAAGAGTCAGCCAACATCAGTGAGCTCTGCCGCAATCACGGCATCAGTCAGACGACCTACTACAACTGGCGCGACAAGTTCTATGAAGGCGGCAAGAACGCCTTGGCCGCCAACGGTAGTGGCGTGAAGCTCTCCAGTGAGGTTGACAAGGCGAAGATCGCCGAACTGGAGCGGGTAATCGGCCAACAGGCGGTCGAGATCCATGTGTTCAAAAAAAAACTGAAACTGCTCTGACCGATGATGAACTCGTCACGGCACTCTCGGCCGAGGGTATCCCGGTGACCGAGACCTGCAGGATCCTGAAGCTCCAACGGTCGAAGTATTATCGGCACCAGCACAGACTGCGCGTTGTGAACCAAGAGCCTCCCCCACCTGATCCGGGAGAGGGACAATTGCTGGAGAAGATCCGAACCCTGGCTGGTGAGCATCCGTTCTGGGGCTATCGGCGGATTACCGCGTATTTACGGCACAAATGCGGTCTCCGGGTGAATCGCAAGCGGGTCCGGCGTCTCATGCGGCTGCACGGACTCATGGTCCCGGTGAAACGCTACAAAGCCAAGCGTGTCGAGACACGCGCTAAGCCCAAGGCCTCGCGGCCAAACCAATGGTGGGGAACCGACATGACCAAGTTTTACGTGCAAGGTTTGGGTTGGCTTCACCTGGTGGTGGTCCTGGACTGGTACACCAAGCGGGCGCTCGGTCACTCGCTCAGCCTGCGATCGAAGGCCGAGGACTGGCTCGTGGCGCTTCACCAAGCAGTTGCCGTCGCTTGTCCGTCAGGCAGTCGCGCCTACAACATCAACCTCATGAGCGACAATGGCTCACAACCGACGAGCACAAGGTACGAACAGGTTCTGGAAACGCTGGGCATCACCCACATCACCACCAGTTACAACAATCCGAAAGGAAATGCCGACACCGAGCGCTTCATGCGGACATTCAAGGAAGAGGCCGTCTGGCCGAATGAGTTCCAATCGTTCGAAGACGCTTTGGCAGCGGTCAAAGTCTTCTTCCGTTTCTACAACGAAGACTATCCGCACTCGACCTTGGACGGCAGGAGTCCGCTCGACTTTGAATATTCATTGAACCAGACACCGCAACAGGTCGCGGCCTGAAAAACACTCAAGTTAATCCCCA
>PMNP01000133.1 GCA_003161755.1 Ignavibacteriota bacterium
CGCGATTCCACTCCCCGGTCGGGCTCGACATCGGAGCCGAAACCCCGGAGGAAATCGCCCTTGCGATCATCGCCGAGGTACTCTCGGCGCTGCGTGAACGACCGGGCACGCCCCTCCGCCACCGGGAGGGTCCGATTCACCGTTGACTATCACGGCGATCATACTCGCAGCCGGCGGCTCCTCCCGCCTCGGCAGGCCGAAACAGCTCGTGCAGTTCCAGGGACGGTCATTGCTCAGGCGCGCCGCCGAGGCGGCGTGCGGCTCGCGCGCCGGCGAGGTCATGGCGGTTCTCGGGCACGACGCCCCGGGCATGCGGAGCGACCTCGACGGGCTCCGCGTGCGTGTCCTGGAAAACCCCCTCTGGCGGGATGGGATCGGCTCCNNCTCAAGGGGGACAGGGGAGCAAAACGGGTGCTGCTCGCGCATGCCTCTGAGCTCATCACCCTTCCCTGGCCCGACGGCACGCTCGACGTGGACACGGCATCGGACGTTTCCTCCCATCTTTGATTTTCCTGCCGATTTTTCTACATTGGGACACTTCTCTCCCCCCACGTTTCCGGCATCATGATACTGACCGATACATCGATACTCGCCGAAATGGCAAAGGGGACGATCGTCATCTCCCCGTTCGACAGGAAGCACCTCGGATCGAATTCCTATGATGTGCACCTCGCAAGACACCTTGCGGTCTACAGGAGCGATATCCTGGACGCCAGGGTGCACAATGAGATCGATCATTTTCATATCCCCGACGACGGCCTCATACTCCTCCCCCACCGGCTCTACCTGGGGGTGACGGAGGAGTATACTGAGACGCACCGGCATGTCCCGTTCCTGGAGGGAAAGAGCAGCATCGGGAGGCTGGGGATCGATATCCATGCCACCGCGGGAAAAGGGGACATCGGCTTCTGCAACACATGGACGCTGGAAATATCGGTGAAGCAGCCCGTCCGGGTCTACCACAGCATGCCGATCGGACAGCTTATCTACTTTGAGATCTCCGGAGAGATCGGCACTCCGTATGATACCAAGGCTTCGGCGAAATACACCCGGCGGACGGACAAACCGGTGGAGTCGATGATGTGGAAGAATTTTCAGAAGGAAGGATGATATGCTTTACAGCTTCACCTGAACTCCGCCTGTTGCCCACCTTCCGGGACGGGGTACACCCGGAATTTCTTCATACGAAACATTGAAGATATTGCTGACCGAGAAGTACACGTCTCCCCACGAAAAGCTTCTTCCTGCCTGCAGATCCACCAAATCCCACTGACTGTCCCACGAAACATAGCGATATGTTGTGGAACCTTGAAGCGAAAAGCCCAGGGGAAATTCCACGCGCGCAGTTGCGAGCAATTGATGTCTGGGATGAAGGAGGGCATACTTGGTGTTGAATGCATCCTTCCGATCAATTGCCGATTGCAGGAAGGTGTAATCCACCCTTGCCGATTGGAGTTTGGTCCCACCATCGCCATCTCCCATACCGTGCAACGCAAATGCACACTCGAAGCCGGACGTCGTCGCAGAGGAGAGATTTACCGCGTGGTACAAATCGCCCGCGAAGAACTGGGCATAGTCAATGAGATTCTCCTCTCTGCGCAGGAACCACGTTAGACTTCCGTCTCCGTGTGTGCCGATCCATGCCTGCGTGCCTGCTTCCGTGGACCAACCGGTTTCGGGTTTGAGGTTTGGGTTGCCAACATTGGCCGGGTCGGAATAGTACAGCTCCGTGTAGCTTGGCGCGCGGAATGATTTTCCAAAGTGGGCGAACACCTTCCACATCGGCGCGGGAGTCACGCTGATCCCGGCGGAGGGACTCACGAATGTACCATAAGAGGAGTTCATGTCGGCACGCATTCCGAGATCCATCGCAATCTCTCCCGAAATCTCAGGCCGCAAGCTGATAAACAACCCGTTGGAAGATCGCTTGTGGCTTCCCAGCTTGCTGCTACCGATAGCATCGGCGTCGGTTTCCCAACCGCCGACGGCCGACAACCACTGCTCAAGGACGGACGAAACAACGACATGTCCGCCGTAACAATCGGTGTGGTGTGTGTTCACAAACAGATTCGGCGTGCGCAGGTCGAACATGAATTTGTCATTGTGACGGCGATAATAGACCACCGGCTCGATCTGTACTGATGCGATGGCGATTGCCGTCCTCAGAGAGGCAAACCCTGTTGATGTCCACTCTTTTGACGGTATCCCCAGTCCAGGCGAATAGAAATCAAATGCCCCGAATGCTTTGGATGTGTAGCCCACCATCGCCGACAAACGCTGCGAACCAAGCGAGAAGTACTCCCGGGCATTGAGGTTCCAATCAGTGAATTCGGTATCGTAGCGATAGCCTGCCGATTTCCGATAGTCGAACGCAACTGCGGACGATACCGCCTGAGTCACCATATCGATCGATGCACCAGTATGGACAAAGCCATGTTCGCCGGTACCGATGCGCAGGGTCATCGAGTTGTTTTCAGGTTCTCTGGTCAAGAGATTAATCGTGCCACCGAACGCGTCAGCGCCATACAACGACGAGCCGGGCCCCTGCATGATCTCAACGCGATCCAGTTGGCTGAGCGTAATGGGAAGATCCATCGTGTGGTGGCCTGTTTGCGGATCGTTCATCCTCACTCCATCGACAAGGACGAGACTCTGACTGTACAGTCCGCCCCGCATCCCGATATCGGTTTGGATGCCCGACGGTCCGCGTGATTGCAGATCAAGCGCGCTGTTGGCTCTCAACAAGTCGTCGATCGAGCTCCCTCGAAATGCAGCAACGGTTTCATCGTCGATCACCTGCACAGGCTGACTTGTGCCAAGTTCACTGGATGGAACGCGTGCCGCAGTGACCACAACGGGAGGGATTTCTGTTCGCACTGTATCCTGCGTGAATGCAGAGCAGGGAACAATCATGGCAAAGAAGAACAGCATGGATCCACATTTCACGGACAACTCCGGTTCACAATGATTTCTGACTCGTTCATGAAACGCCAACGCCCAATGCATCAAGTAAGGGAGATTCAGGAGAATGTCAAGGAATGGACGGTCATGGAAATTCCGAGCTTTCTTCCGTATACTTTGTCTTGTCAACAATTGCACATCATGCAACCCACCACAATATTTACGCTTGTGCACGGTGACATCACGCTCCAGGATGTTGACGCCATTGTGAACGCCGCAAATTCAGGCTTGTTGGGTGGAGGCGGGGTCGATGGCGCGATCCATCGTGCCGGCGGACCGGCGATCCTTGAAGAATGCAAAGCGATCCGGAAACGGCAGGGGGAATGTCCGACCGGCGAGGCGGNNATCAACTGAAGGCGCGATATGTAATTCACGCCGTGGGACCGGTCTGGAACGGCGGGACACGCAGCGAAGACGGACTCCTTGCGAACGCCTACGTGAACAGCCTTCGGCTCGCTCTCAAGCACGGCGCGAGAACAGTGGCATTCCCCTGCATTAGCACCGGAGTGTACGGGTTTCCGCAGGACCGGGCAGCGCGAATCGCACTGGCAACGGTTGCTGATTTTGTCAAACACCATGCTGGGATTGATGAAGTACGCTTCGTGGTTTTCCTCGACCGTGACAAATCGATCTATCAGGGGCTCCTGACAACGATGTCCGGATACCAAACTGGTGCTCCGATGGAATAAGCCCCGATCGCGGAATCGCACAGTTCACCTTTGTTCCGTGCCTGGGGATTTCTTATGTTACTCACATGAAAACCGTCGCTTCTTCACTTCACCATTGCGTCGTGCCGCCGAGTCAACAACTGTCGGCACAGCATCCAACGTTGATTCTCCTTCACGGGCGCGGCGCGAATGAAGAGGACCTTCTGAGTCTGGCCCCGGCATTCGACGAGCGTCTGCTCATAATCGCGCCCCGGGCTCCTGTTCCGTTTTCTTATGGTGGGTACACCTGGTTTGACATCGATGAGGCGGGAATCCCTATGTCGCCACAGTTTGAAGAGAGCTGTGCAAAACTCGATGTGTTCGTCGCCGATGTCCTCCGATCCTACCCCGTGGATCCTGCCCGCCTCCTGCTTTTTGGATTCAGCATGGGGGCCGTCATGTCCTGTGTCATGGCATTGACGCACCCTGAGTTGTACCGCGGGATAGCCTTGAACAGCGGATACCTCCCGGAACATACTTCGTTGAAGTATCGATGGAACGACCTTGGGAATCTCAACGTCTCGATCACGCACGGCACTGACGACCCCATCATCCCAGTTGAGGCGGCACGTCGCGCTCACCAGCGTTTCTCTTCATCACCCGCCAAAGTAACGTACAAAGAATATGCGATGGGACATGAAATCAGTCAGCAGAGCCTTGCAGATGTAACACGTTGGATAACGGGACTGTTGTGACCGATCGTTTCCCCGCANNGGTTTGTTCATCGTAATTTCGAACGTCATTCACTCTTCCGGATCTCCCCTTGCTTTCACACGAAGTGCTGCTTCTTGTTCTCTTTAATATTCTCATCCTCGGGTTGCTGGCCCTTGACCTGTTTGTCTTTCACAAGGATCCCCATCGCGTTACGACAAAAGAAGCCGCATTCTTCAGTGCAGTCTGGATTACGTTGTCACTGATTTTCANNAAGGGATCTTTCTTTTCATGGGGCCCCGGGCCGGTATGGAGTTCTTTACGGGTTATGTGATCGAGAAGGCTCTGTCGGTCGACAACATCTTCGTCTTCCTGGTGATTTTTTCCTATTTTGGAGTCCCCTCAGCATACCAACATCGCGTCCTCTTCTGGGGTGTTGTCGGTGCACTAATCATGCGATCGCTGTTTATTCTTATCGGCACCGCGCTCATCAGCAGATTTGAGTGGGTTCTCTATGTTTTTGAGGTTATTCTCCTGTATAGCGGCTGGAAACTGCTGAAAGCGGAAGAAATCGAAGTTCATCCCGAGAAGAACGTCATCATCCGCGCGACAAAGAAACTCTTCCCGCACGTTACGACAGGCTATGATCCACCAACGTTCTTCACGCGACGCGGAGGTGTTGTGTTCATTACCCCCCTGCTGCTGGTGCTACTGACAATCGAAACGTCCGACATTATGTTTGCGGTCGATTCCATCCCCGCAGTATTTGGCGTGACTCGCGACCCGTTCATCGTGTACAGTTCCAACGTGTTTGCAATTCTGGGGCTTCGCGCACTGTATTTCCTGCTTGCTGGAGCGATGACAAGACTTTATTACCTGAGTTCGGGCCTCGCACTCGTGTTGATTGTTATTGGGATTAAGATGCTTCTGGAGCCTTTTGTGCACGTTCCCATTGGGTGGTCCCTCGCTGTTGTGGTGGGAATTATCGGAGTAGCCGTTGTGGCTTCAATGATCAAGAAAAGGACGGGACATGTCTGACAAGATTCCTGGCGAATCGTGGGAATCGGCTATTCGCCTTCATGTGGAAATGATGCGGAAGAATCTTGCGGGAATTGCCGAACGAGAGGCTTCTGCAAAAGCCGAACCAGATCGTTGGAGCAAGAAGGAAATCCTTGGTCACCTGGTTGATTCAGCTGGGAACAATCTTCAACGCTTCGTCCGTGCAATGCTCTCTGATGAACTCACCTTCCCCGAATATCAACAAACACGCTGGGTAGAGGCTCAGGGCTATCAAATCCCTCCTTCAAAATTGATGACGCCGTGCCGCATTGGCACAGATGTTCCGATTCCTTTGGAGAGACTTATTCACGGCTACGTATGGCATGTCGAGCACCATCTTCAGCAAATCTCTGAGTCATTTTCCATACGAGTTCCGAAACCGGAGTAACTCACGATAACGAGCCTATGCTGAACCCATTCGAAAAGCCATCTCATCGTACCGCAGCACTCACATTCATTTTCATCACCATCATTCTCGACGTTCTGGCCCTGGGGATCATCATCCCCGTCCTCCCAAGACTCATCGAGGGCTTCCTGGGTAACGATGCCTCCCAGGCCGCAAAGATCATCGGATTGTTCGGCTCGGTCTGGGCATTCATGCAATTTCTCTGCTCTCCGATTCTCGGCGCGCTTTCCGATCGTTTCGGACGTAGGCCGGTCATACTGATTTCGTGTTTCGGACTGGGGATCGATTATATCCTGATGGCGCTGGCCCCCACACTGGGACTTCTCTTCCTAGGCCGAGTCATTTCGGGAATTACCTCGGCGAGCATCCCCACGGCAGGAGCGTATATTGCCGACATTACCCCGCTTGAGAAACGCGCCGCCGGCTTTGGCATGATAGGGGCAGCATTTGGCTTCGGCTTCATCGTCGGACCGGCACTTGGAGGATTGCTGGGGAGTATTAATGTGCGACTCCCTTTCGCGTTTGCCGCCGTCCTGACTCTTCTCAATGGATGCTACGGGCTGTTCATCCTACCTGAATCCCTCCCGGCAACGCTCCGCAAGCCCTTCTCATGGCAGAGGGCAAATCCCGCAGGTGCCTTCACCCTTCTTCGCTCGCATAAAGAACTTCTCGGCCTTGCAGGCGTCTATACGCTTTACTTTCTTGCCCATCAAGTGATGCCGACGGTGTTTGTCCTGTATGTAGGTTACCGCTATGGCTGGAACGAACCCNNTCGGGATAGGATCTGTTCTTGTGCAAGGGTTCCTCGTAAAACGCCTGGTGGCACGCTTCAAAGAACGCCGCACCATGCTCGCAGGACTTTCGATTGGTGTGGTGGCGTTTGCGCTCTGCGGGCTTGTGACGACAGGAGACTATTTCTGGTTGGTGGTTCCGGTGTTCGCATTGATGGGCTTATCCGGTCCTTCCATCCAGGGACTTATGACACGGCATGTCGGGGCCACTGAGCAGGGCCAACTCCAGGGGGCGACCAATAGTCTGGTGGGAGCAACGGGTATTCTTGGGCCTGCGATTTTTTCGCTCGTCTTTGCCCGATTTCTCGATAGTGAACGCGGATTGCAACTTCCAGGGATGCCCTTCTTCGTTGCTTCAGCATTCGTATTCTGCGCGTTGTTGCTTGCATGGCAGGTGACGCGAACGCGCGCGTAGCTCGAAACAAACCGGAGACGATCGAACATAACGCCCTTACCATTTTTCTGCCTACTTCATACTCCAAGCGTAATTTCCGCCCGTCTCCAAATCCCTCCATCTCCAAGTCTCCTCGTCTCCAAGTCTCCCAATCCCCCCATCTCCAATTCTCCAAGTCTCCCCCTTCTCCTCATTCTCACGGCATCATCCTGTAAAACACTATTCGTACTTTGTGTTCAGCATTGGAGGTGTGGGCCTTGGCGGCCCCTGATGTTCTGTGGGTTCCTGTGCGTCACGGACGGCCATCGCCGTGACACTGACGATATCGGCCACTTCATTCCCGGGAATCAGCAGATATACGGGTTTTCTCATTCCAAGAAGAATCGGTCCAACCAGCTCTGCTCCCCCGAGTTTGCCCATGAGCCGTGTCGCGATGTTTGCGGACTGAAGATCGGGACACACAAGGACATTCGCGCCTCCTCGCAGGGTACTAAAAGGATACAGACTTTCCATAATGGACGGGTCGACAGCCGTATCGGCCATGAGTTCTCCATCGACCATCAATTCCGGCATACGGCGGCGCACCAGCTCCGCCGCACGCGCCATTTTTTCCGCAGAAGGATGACGGGTGCTTCCGAAGTTGCTGAATGACAGCATGGCAATGCGCGGTTCGATGTCGAGTCCCCGCACCTTTTCCGCCGCAAGGAGAGCGATGTCGGCGAGTTGCTCAGCAGTCGGATCGAAATTCACCGTCGCGTCGGCCGTGAAGCGGACATCGTTCTTGANNCCCCGCAACAACGGAAATTCCCGGCCGGGATTTGATGATCTGCAGGGCTGGCCGAATCGTTTCAGGGTACGACTGCGTCAACCCGGCCACGATGCCATCGGCATCGCCTGTGTGTACCATCATCATCGCATAGTCGATGGGCCGCTGGATGATCTCACGGGCATCTGTCCGTGTTACTCCTTTTCGCTTCCTCATTTCATAGTATTTGACCGTGTATTCCTCGAACTTTGCCGATGCAACAGGGTTGACGATTTCCGCCTCGCCGATGTCGAGGTCCAGAGATTGGGCCCTTTCGCGGATCACCTTTTCGTCGCCGAGAAGGATAGGTTTGGCGATGGCTTCATCGAGGATGATCTGACTTGCACGAAGGATCTTGTCCGCCGTGCCTTCCGGAAAGACAATACGCTTGGGCGATCGCTGCGCTTTGTGAATCGCAATCCTCATGATTTCCTTTGATCGTCCGAATCTGCTCTCAAGCTGATCCCGATAAACGTTCAAGCTGTCAATCGGTTTTCGGGCTACGCCTGTTTCCATTGCCGCCTGGGCAACGGCCGGAGCGACCCAAAGGAGGACCCGTGGATCGAGGGGTTTGGGAATGATGTAGTTCCTCCCAAATCGTATTTTTTCTCCTCGATAGGCCTTGATGACAGAATCCGGGACATCCTCGCGGGCAAGGCTGGCCAGGGCCTTCGACGCAGCAAGTTTCATCTGATCGTTGATCACCGTTGCCCTCACATCGAGGGCTCCCCTGAAAATGAACGGGAACCCCAACACGTTGTTCACCTGGTTCGGATAATCTGATCGTCCGGTCGCGATCAAGGCATCGCTGCGGGCACTGTTGGCATCTTCAAATGAGATTTCCGGATCGGGGTTCGCCATGGCAAAAATGATGGGATCTTTGGCCATGGTCTGCACCATCTCTTTCGTCAGTGCGCCTTTGACGGAAACGCCGGCAAAAACGTCTGCGCCTTTCATTGCGTCGGCCAGGGTCCGCGCTTCAGTCTCGACCGCGAAAAATTCCTTGTAGGGATTCATCCCCTTTGTTCTCCCCTTGTACACCACGCCATTGGTGTCGCAGAGAATAAGATTTTCCCGTTTCACTCCCAACGTGATATAAAATTTTGCGCATGCGATGCCTGCGGCTCCGGCCCCGCTGAATACCACTTTCACTTTCTCAATGTTCTTGCCGACGATTTCCAGGGCGTTCAGCAATCCCGCCCCCGAAATAATCGCCGTGCCGTGCTGATCATCGTGGAAGACCGGAATGGTCATGGTCTTCTTCAGTTCTTCCTCAATGTAAAAACATTCCGGCGCCTTGATGTC
>PMNP01000119.1 GCA_003161755.1 Ignavibacteriota bacterium
CCAAATGCCGTGCCGGTGACGGGAATCGACATGCCTCCTGTAATTCCGCCAACAGCCAGTCCCGTAAGTGAAATCCACCACTGGAGAGTGAGGGGCTTCTTCCACGCCGCCTCGGCAAGCAAAACCAGCAGAGCGGAGACGCTCACGACAACGATAGGGCCAGCAGCGATAAGATCCTGCAGCATTTCCTCTCCTCTGACGAGGTTACCTGAAAAAAAGAACCCAAATCAGGAGAAACACCGGAAGAAGCACCGGCAAGGTATAACGGCCGATATACCCGAAAAAACTGGGCGTTTGCACTCCACTATTCTCGGCAATCGATTTCACCATGAAATTCGGCCCGTTNNTGCTCCAAAGAAGACGGCCGCAAGGGATATCGCCTGAAGATAAATCATATGATTGCCCATGATGTACGCGGTGGCGATGTCGTCAAGAGGGACCGCCCCTGCTGCGATCAAATCACCATGGTACTTCGCAAGCACCGCAACCGTCGCACGAACTTCCTCTCCATGGGCTCCTGCCGCCGTGACAACCGCAGATCCATGCAGAGTGATGGCGGCCTGCACCTGCTGGACGACGTCATTGTTCAGGAAGAGTCCAAAGCAGGCACTGAGGAAGTTCAGATACGTCGGCGCATTGTCAAGAAACGCCGACAATGATCCTGTTGCCCAATAGAACTGCCCAGCCGACTGCAGGCCAAGGCTTGTTGCATTCAACTCCAGCCAATCGAGCGCAGGAACCATCGTCGCAAAAATTCCAAGGAACAGGATTGCCACTTCCTTCACCGGCCCGAAGGAGAACTCGTTCTTCTTGTGGATGTCATCCTTTGTCGTGAAGTATGACCCGATGGCGGCAAAAATCATCAACGCTTCCCGCAGGAACGGGGGATTGTTGATGAACACTGCGACCAGAATTATGGTCAGGAACACGATATTGTGGNNCCTCCTCCTCGATTCCTTCCACTCCATGCCTTCTGTCCAATGGCAGTTTCAGAAAGCTCCGCCGATCCAGGATATAAAATATCCCGATCACCAGCGCTACACCTATCGCCCATTTCGTCCAGAGGTGCTCCGCCACCCAGAAAAAGGGAATCCCTTTCAAATATCCAAGAAAGAGCGGAGGATCGCCGATGGGCGTGAGTGCTCCCCCCATGTTGCTAACGATGAAGATGAAGAAAACAATGTGATATGGACGAATCCTGTACCGATTAACCCGGATAAACGGCCGGATGAGGATCATTGACGCACCGGTTGTCCCCAGGATGTTGGCCACAATCGCTCCAAACATGAGGAAGAAGACATTCCTGAGCGGCGTGGACTTCCCCTTGATCCTGATGTGAATCCCGCCGGCAACGACGAACAGCGATCCTATCAGGGCGATGAAGCTGACATACTCCAATCCCGAAATCAGCATGCGCACCGGGTTGTTCAGCACAAAGAGATAGTACCCGACACTTATCATCCCCAATCCGCACACAAAGGCGGGGTACCATCGTTCCCACCAGTGCTTGCTGATGAACGGGATGATCGCGATGCCAATAAGGATAAAAACAAACGGGAGAATCATCCACGGAGAAGGCTGGACGATCGTTGGCTCCGCTGCGACTGCAAATCCCGGGAGGAGCGAGAGCACCGCAAGTAACCCGAGGGACTTCCAATATCTCATCGCGCGGCTTCCGGGGTTCCCGATTGCTATTGAACAGCCTGGGCTTTTCCAGGCAGATTTCCTTTTCGTGCTTCTTCGATCCGGTGAATGACCTGCTTCGATGCTGCTGCCGAGGTATTCAAAAACGTCGCAGGGTGCCACCCTATCCACACAATGAACACGAGTACAGGAACCAGCACAATCCATTCGCGCAGCGAGAGGTCTTTCAGTGCTGCGTTTTCAGGGCGTTCCACTTTACCAAAAAACACCTGTTGATAGCTCCAGAGAAGATAGACGGCGGCAAGGATCACTCCGCTTGCGCCGACGATTGCAAATGCCGGTGTGCCGAGGACCGCCGACTTGAAGGCCCCGAGAAGGATGAGAAATTCCCCGACAAACCCATTGAGACCTGGCAACCCGGCTGAGGAGAGCATCACGATCATGAAGAATGTTGCGTACACTGGCATCACCCGCGCGATGCCGCCAAACTCCTTGATCAGGCGCGTGTGCCTGCGGTCATAAATCATCCCGACGAGAAGGAAGAGGGCACCTGTCGAGAGTCCATGATTGACCATTTGCAGCACACTCCCCTGCAACCCTTCCTCATTCATGGCAAAGATTCCGAGAACAATAAATCCCATGTGACTTACGGAGGAATAGGCCACGAGCTTCTTCAGGTCCGGTTGAACCATCGAGACCAGCGCGCCATACACGATCCCGATCACTGCAAGCGCAGCAATATACGGCATGAACACCAACGCTGCGGAGGGAAACAGTGGAAGGCAGAATCTGACGAGCCCGAATGTCCCCATCTTCAGCAACACGCCCGCAAGGATCACCGAACCGGCTGTTGGAGCCTGAACGTGAGCGTCAGGCAGCCACGTATGAAGCGGAAACAGGGGCACTTTGATTGCGAAACTCACTGCGAACGCAAGGAACATCCACATCTGGATCGTCAGGGGAATCGTAGGAGCAATGTCGTAGAGCTTGAGAAAATCGGCTGTGAATCTGCCGCCATTCAGCGTCGAGGCATAATACCCGAGCCAGATGATGGCGACGAGCATCAGGAGACTCCCCGCCATCGTATACAGGAAAAATTTTGTTGCTGCATAAACTCTTTCTGGTCCTCCCCATATCCCAATGATAAAATACATTGGAACAAGCATAAACTCCCAGAACACATAAAATAACACCATGTCGAGAGAAACGAATACCCCGAGCGTTCCAGCCTCGAGCAGGAGCATGAGCGCCACGTAGCCCTTCAATTCCTTCTGTATTGACTGCCACGAGGCGAGGAGAGCAAGGGGAAAAAGGAATGTTGTGAGGAGGACGAGCAGGAGCGCGATCCCATCAACGCCAACGTGATACGAAACATCGATCCCGGCAATCCACGGGAGTTTTTCTTCAAACTGCATAAGCGGGTTAGCCGCATCAAAACCGAACCACAACAGGCACGACACGGCAAGAGTGGCAAGCGCCAACCCCAAACCCACCAGCTTGATCATCCGGGGATTATCGCGCGGGAGCAGCGCCACAAGCATAGCTCCCGCGACGGGAACGGCCAGCATCAGCGTTATTACGGAAGATACCATCATGGGTACGTGCATCCGTGCAATAATGAAAGACCGGCGACACCGCCGACGTCAGTGCAACAGGAGCCAACTGATGACTGCAAGGACACCGACGACAAACACAAGGACATAGCTCCGTGCAACACCCGTCTGGATAAGACGCAGAGAAGCCCCGAGCACGCCAACCAGCCTTGCACCGGTGTTGATACACCAGTCGATCACGCCGGTATCGATTCCCTTCCAAAGCAATGTTTCGGATCCCTTCACCACAGGCGTGACCACTACGGCGTCGTACACTTCATCCACATAATACTTGTTCAATAGCAGTGCATACAGCCGGCTGAACCGCCGACTCAGATCCAGGGGGAGTTCGTTCCTGCCAAGATACAAACGTCGGGCTATGTAGACGCCGCTGGCGGCGACGGCCACGGAGAGCGCCATCAAAAGATACTCCGAGCCCCCTCCACCCTCGTGCGAAGCGGCAAGTTTTATCAACGCATGGTTGAAGACCGGATCAAGCCATTGTTCGATTGCATTATTCCCCCCAAGGCTCGACGGCCAACCTGCGATTCCCCCAACGCACGCCAGGATTGCGAGCACGATGAGAGGAATCGTCATTGACCAGGGCGCTTCATGCGGATGCTTCCCATGTTCCCAACGCGGTGCACCGCTGAACGTCAACGTGTAGAGTCGCATCATATACAGGGCGGTCAACACAGCACCGACAAGCCCCATGACCCAAAGAACGGCGTGTCCGGAATCGAAGGCACGCCAGAGGATTTCGTCCTTGCTGACGAAGCCTGAGAGCGGCGGGATGCCTGCGATGGCCAGAGTGGCAACAAGGAATGTCTTGCTGGTGATGGGCATGGGTGCCGAGAGGCCTCCCATGGACTGAATATTCTGTTCATCATGCATTGTGTGGATCACTGCGCCTGCGCCGAGGAATAACAGCGCCTTGAAAAACGCATGCGTCATGACATGGAAAATCCCGGCGCTAAACGCCCCCACGCCCATTGCAAGAAACATGTAGCCAAGCTGGCTGATCGTGGAATACGCCAGGACCTTCTTGATATCGTTCTGAACAAGACCGATGGTCGCGGCAAACAAGGCCGTCAGCGCTCCGATGACTGCAACCACAGTCATTGCCGGCGGAGCAAGGGCAAAGAGCACCGCGCATCGGGCAACCATATAGACGCCCGCCGTTACCATTGTAGCTGCATGGATGAGCGCGCTCACCGGCGTTGGACCTGCCATGGCATCCGGAAGCCAGACAAAGAGCGGGATTTGAGCCGACTTCCCCGTTGCCCCCAGAAACAGCGATAGCGATATCCAGAGGAACACAGGTGTCCCCACGGCAAATGCCGACGCCTGGGAGAAGACTGATTGGAAATTCAGCGTCCCGAAAGTGATCACGAGGAGGAACATCCCGATCAAGAATCCGAAATCGCCAATGCGGTTGACGATAAATGCCTTCTTCGCCGCATCGGCGGTGGTTCCTTTTTCAAACTTCCGATCATACCAGAAGCCGATCAGGAGGTAGGAACAGAGGCCCACGCCCTCCCATCCGAGGAACATGAGAAGGAAATTGTCGGCCAGGATAAGATTCAACATTGCGAAGATGAACAGATTCAGGTAGGCAAAGAATCGCCAGAATCCGGGATCGCCGTGCATGTAGCCGATAGAGTACACATGAATCACGAAGCCCACGCCAGTGACGATGAGCATCATCAGGATGGAAAGCTGATCGATTTGAAATCCGATATCAGCCGAGAACGAGCCTGCGGTAATCCAGCGGAAGAGATGGACGAAATGTGCCCGCCCCTCCGGAGGACTGGCGAGCATGTCGAAGAACGCGGCGAGTGCGATGGTGAATGAGATGCCGACTGTGACGCACCCGGCAATTCCCGAGAATCGTTCGTTGTTGATCCTGGAACCGACAAGACCGTTCAGGATAAACCCGAAGAGAGGGAGGATTACTGCAACAGCAATCAGCTCGTACGCCATGGCACCCTGGCTACCATTTCAGGATATTGATTTCGTCGATATCTACTGTAGGCTTGTTCCGGTACAACGCGATGACGATGGCCAAACCCACCGCAGCCTCGGCGGCAGCAACGGCCATGACGAACACGACAAACGCCTGTCCTGTCATGTTTCCCAGGAACGAGGAGAAAGCAATCAGCGTCAGATTGACCGCATTGAGCATCATTTCGATCGACATGAAGATGACCAGAGCATTCCGCCGCGTGAGGACGCCGGCAACGCCGACAATAAAGAGGAGTGCACTGAGCACAAGATAATAGTTCAGGGGAACATCCATCGAGTGGTTCCGAATGTTAAAATTCGTCAGAGACGTTTTTTGGCCAGGATCACCGCACCCACGATGGCAACAAGGAGGAGCAGTGAGGTAATCTCAAAGGGCAGCAGGAACGGACCAAAGAGTGCAGCCCCCATTCCTTCAACCGTTCCCATGGCTCCGGCAACAGTGGGGATTGGACGGGGCATTGCCGGGTAGGAGCGCGTAAAGACAATGACAGCAAGTTCAAGAAGGAGACCTGCGCTCAGGATGATGCCAAAGGTCGTCCGGATGTTCATTCGGTCAACCAGGTTTCGTTCATCAGCGAGGTTAAGGAGCATGATGACGAATACCACCAGCACCATGATGGCGCCAGTATAAACGATGATCTGCAAAACTGCCAGGAATTGAGCGTGAAGGAGAAGATACAGTCCGGCAAGCGCGAAAAAATTACCGATGAGACAAATCGCGCTCATGACAGGATTCCGTTGCACGATCATCATCACCGCTGTCGTGACGGCAAGAGCCCCGAGAAAAAAGAAGAATAGCATCTCAGCTGACACGGACACGTCCGGCTTGGTTGGTTTGAATGAGAAAAATAGCAGGAATATCTACCAGAAACAACAAATTCCGGGCTTTCGGCTGCGCCAATCGGACCTGACCATGCTGGTCTTCCGAGGAAGGCCCAAAACCATCAGAAAAAGTAGTAGAAGATCCCCACTTGCGGCAGCGGCAGGACCGTTCCGTCTGTGAAGTAGGTAAACAGGAGTTCGGCGGTAAAATGAATTCCTGAGCCTATTTCCGTCTCTCCTCCTGCCCCGATTCCAGCCCTGGCAGGTCCTTCCATGTCATTATGGCCGCCCGTGCCTGCAAAGAAATATGAGGTTCCACCTGCCGCAAAGAACCGGAATGTCCTCGTCCGCGACAGGTCATACTGCGCCTCCAACCCGATAGAATAATAAAGCCTGTCGGTTGCTTTGATGATCCCCCCTGTGATCTGATAACTGAACGCGGTCGGGAGATGATGGCGGAAACTGAGTCCCAATCCTGTTGCCGGACCAGCGGCAAACCCAAGGCCGAAAACGTTTGTCTTCATCGCCGGATTTTCCAGCCGGTCGCTCACGACAACCTGGGCCTGGAGCTGCGACACCGCCAAAGAGAATGCAATGATGATCAACAGCGCCAGGATGAGTCTTCGAGTTTTCATGGTTGAGTATGGNNTTCAGGCGGGGAGTCTTCCCGGTGGAGAGGATCCCTATCCGGAAGATTCTTCCCGCGACCACCATCGCGACCCACACTGCAGCAACCATCAATAACGAAGTCGCAAGAATTTCCCACGCCGACGGCATTTGGATGGAAATGCGAAGCGCCATGACCGTTGGAGTAAAAAAGGGAATATAACAAAGGACACGGAGCCAGAGTGCTCCTGGATCCTTCATCGCCGGCGTCGCGAGCATGACCGGAAGCACCAACAAGAGGATGAGATACGTGTTGATCTGCTGCGCCTCCTGTTCCGTGTTCAGCGGAGATCCCGCCCCGATGAAAATTGCAGCGTAAAACAGATACCCAAGGATGAAATACAGAAGGAGAAGCAAGCCTTCGCTGGGAAGAATTACTGAATGCCCCGACTGAAAGGCAACGGAAAGACCAATGAGTGCCCAAAAGGCAAGCTGCGTCAATCCCAGCGCACTCAGCCCGAGCACCTTCCCGCTCATGAGCTCCGTCGGCGAGCAGGACGAGACTAGGATTTCCACTATCCTGTTCGATTTTTCTTCGATGACGCTACGGACGAGTATCTGTCCTGACGTGGCAATCAGGAAAAACATCATCATCATGAAGATCAGCACCTTGAAGAAGATCTTCATGAAATCTCCCTCTTCCTTCTCCCCTTCCTTCGAGAGCTTGGAAATGCTGAAGTCAAACTTCGACAGAAGCGTCTTGACAGCGCCTGCAGTCAAGCCCAGTAGCGAGGCGCGGACCTGAGTAACCACTTCACGAAGCGTCTGTTCCGCCCTTGAACTCAAGACCACATCGCCCACAGATTTCGAACGATACTCCGCCGCAAGAGTGTCGCCGGCCGGATTTTTTGTGACGACGCAGAATCCTTCAATTTCATCCCTGACC
>PMNP01000380.1 GCA_003161755.1 Ignavibacteriota bacterium
TAGGTATCGACGATGATCTTTCGCCCTGTGAGACCGGTGTCGCCATGAGGACCGCCAATCTCGAACCGGCCAGTCGGATTGACATAGAAGATTGTCTTCTTGTCCAGATATTCCGGTGGGATCACTTCTCTGATGACATGCTGGATGACATCTGTGGCGATCTTCTTTTGAGAAACATCGGCATCATGCTGCGTCGAGATGACGACAGTGTGCACGCGGGAAGGCCGGCGCTGNNAACATCATGCCCTGGTCGCCCGCACCGCCCGTATCAACGCCCATGGCAATGTCGCGAGATTGCGAATGAATGCTGGAAATGACGGAACATGAGTCCGCGTCAAACCGATACTCTGCTTTCGTGTACCCAATATCACGAATGACCTGCCGGACGATGTCCTGGACTTCGATGTATGCCGACGTGGTGATTTCCCCGCCGACGAATGCCAGACCTGTGGTGACAAAACTCTCGCACGCAACGCGCGCGTGTTTGTCGTTGGTCAGGATGGCATCGAGCACCGCATCCGAAATCTGATCGCAGACTTTATCTGGATGGCCCTCTGANNAATCGGTCTCGATTTCGGACGACCCGCCGACATTCAAGCGTTTGAAACTTCCGGTGACAACTGAGTCGTTGCCTATAATTGAATTGTCGAGAAGAACTCGGCTGACGCGTGCACCCTGACTGATGATGCAGTTTCGGACCACCGATTCGGTGATTTCGGCGTGATCACCCACCGAAGCGTAAGGACCGACGACGCAGTTCGACAGCACCGCTGTCGAGGAAATATAGACAGGATCGTTGATGACGACCCCTTTCAGATCGCGTGCCCGGGAATTGCGTGAAAGCAACGCCCTGTTGGTCTCCAGCAGTGTCTCGGGTTTGCCGCAATCGTACCACCCGTCGACGGTAAACGTCCGCATCTTCTCCCCACGGTCGATCATCAACTGTAGGGCATCGGTCAGTTGGTATTCCCCTTTGGTGCGGATGTCCTTCGATACAAGTTCGGTCAGACAATCGACGAGCAGTCCGGTGTTGCGAATAAAGTAGATACCCACCACTGCCATCCTGCTGACGAGATGCTCCGGCTTTTCGACCAATTTCTTGATGTACTGATTTTCGAGCACTGCAACGCCAAATCGCCGTGGATCGTCGACTTCCTTCACACCGATAGCCGACTCTTTGCCGGAAAGAACCGGCCCAAGGTCAACATCGAAAATCGTATCCCCGAGGATGATAAGTATGGGTTCGGAGCCAAAGGTGTTCCGGGAAAGGTACATGGCATGTCCCAGCCCTTTTCGCTCCTCCTGCTCGACAAGGTCAAACTGAAAATCCGGGTANNACGATGGTTGCCTCGTGAATCCCTTCAGCCTGCACCTTGTCAATGATATGACCGAGTATCGGTTTCCCCGCAACGGTGAGAAGTACCTTGGGCAAGGTGTAGGTGTGTGGGCGAAGCCTGGAGCCAACCCCTGCAACGGGGATGATTGCGCGCATAGGTATCGGGATCGTCGCTGTAATTTCGATCGAAAAATTCCATTCAAGGTACACAACAACAAAGCCAGAAGCAAGGAATCCTGTCTTTGCTTCTGGATGTCAATTTCCGTATTATTCATCGAGCATTCCACTCATACCCGCACGATGACATCCAAAAAACATCCCTCACGATCCCGGACCGTCTCCCGCAAGCAACAGCATATTGAATTGACGGTGCGAAAGGATGTCCATTTCCGGAACATCACAACGGGACTGGAGCGATGGAATTTTCTTCACAACGCGCTCCCCGAAATGTGTTTGGAAGATGTAGATACGTCAACCCGCTTTCTCGGCCACACTTTGAGCGTTCCGCTCATGATCTCCTGCATGACGGGAGGATATCCGGGGGCGGAAAAAATCAACCGCGAACTGGCGGAAGTGTGTCAGGAAACAGGAATAGCCCTCGGCGTCGGCAGCCAACGCCAAGCCCTCGAGGCGTCGGTCTACCATCGGACGTACAGTGTGGTCCGAGAAACTGCTCCGACAATCCCCATCATTGGAAATATCGGCGCGGTGGAGGCGGCAACATGGTCCAGCGTTGATCAGGCACGCAAGTTGGTAGACTTGATTCACGCCGATGCGCTGGCGGTCCATTTAAATCCACTGCAGGAGCTTCTGCAACCGGAAGGATCGCCCGACTTCCGCGGTGTCTTAAAGGCGATATCGCTGCTTGTGAGGGAACTCCCGGTCCCCGTCATCGTCAAGGAAATTGGTGCCGGAATTTCTCCCCTTGTCGCACGCCGTCTGCTTGATGTCGGGGTTCGCTACATCGATGTTGCGGGCGCAGGGGGAACCAGCTGGGCAGGAGTTGAAGCACTGCGAAGCAAAGACAAAGAATNNGGGGATCCCGACCGCGGATGCAATTCACGCAGTGGCCGCGCTGAAGGCAGAGGGCCCATCATTTACGCTCGTGGGCTCAGGAGGGATTTCCAGCGGAAGCGACATGGCTAAATGCGTCGCGCTGGGTGCCGACATGACTGCTTCGGCCCGCCCTCTGCTTGTGGCACTTGTGAAAAACGGAAAGTCTTCACTGAAGCGTCTGCTCGATGATTGGGGCAGGGAATACCGGGCTATCATGTTCCTCACAGGCTCGAAAACGATTCGGAACCTCCAGGAAGCACCAATGCTCAGGGGATTATCCTGATGACGGATGCACAATTCCGGAAGCGTNNTCCTCCTGGCACTTTCCTGCGAAGCGGTCGGGGGCAATCTCCGCGCTTCGCTGGATGCGGGTGTTGCCATCGAGACATTCCATAATTTCACCCTTGTCCATGACGATATCATGGACAATTCCCATTTACGAAGAGGCCAACCCACTGTCCATGCCCGTTGGAACGTCAATACCGCGCTTCTCGTCGGCGATGTCCTTCTGAGTCAGGCGTACGAGAGCCTGTTGCGCACGCCTTCACCGGATCCGATTTCGCTCGGACTGTTGATGACTGAAGCGCTTCGTGTGGTATGTGAGGGACAGGCTCTTGATATGGAGTTCGAACAAAGGACCGAAGTCACCTCCGCAGAATATTTCCGCATGATTGAAAAGAAAACCGGCCGGCTCATTTCCGTGTCCACGGAACTCGGAGCAGTGATCGGCGGCGGAACTCCGAAGCAAGTTCGCGCTCTACGGACATTCGGGCACCACCTCGGGAAGGCCTTCCAGCTCCAGGACGATCTTTTGGATGTGATTGCGACCGAAAAGGTCCTCGGCAAACCGGTGGGCGGCGACATTGCAGAGGGGAAGAAGACGTATCTTCTATTGACGGCAGCGGACCGCACTCGCGGCCGTGACCACACGATCATCAACCAGGTTCTTCGGCGACACATCCCGCAAGGGAAGGCCGGAAAACAGAAAGTGGTAGCTGCTGTCTCTGAGATTTATCGGAACTATGGAATCATCGAGGATACCGCTCACCGGATCCATCGTGAGACGCAGCGTGCAGTTCGCGCGCTCGATCTCCTTCCGGAGAGCAACGCACGTGCAATGCTCCGGTGGCTTGCCGGGGCTCTCGTCCATCGGACATCATAACGTCTCATGACCGAACGCACAGTGACAATCCTAAATCGCACGGGCCTTCATACCAGGCCGGCCGCAATGCTGGTAAAGGTGGCAGCGAAATTCCAGTCTGAATTCTTCATCCGGAAGGATAACTTCGAGATTAACGGAAAGAGCATTATCGGCGTCATGACCCTTGCAGCGGAACAGGGATCGACTCTCCACCTTCGCTTTGAAGGAACGGACGAGAACGAGGCGGCCGAGGCCGTTACCTCGCTCATTGAACGCGGTTTTGATGAGGAATAAAGCCCATGGGTAACGAAACGGGAACTACAGGGCAAAAGATCATCCGGGGCATTGCAGCAGCACCCGGGATCGCCATCGGTCCCGCGTACCTGTATACGAAGAGCGTCCCCCGCGTGGAGTTGAAACCAATCGCCCCAGCGGAGATCGATTCGGAAATCGAACGCCTTCGCAACGCCATCGCCCGATCAAACAAGGAGCTCCAGAAGATCCTTGCATTTGCAGAGGTAAAGCTTGGCCACCAGAACGCCCGGATCTTCGAAGCGCAGATCATGATCCTGGGAGATGCCATCCTCATCAACAGCATTGAAAAGCGCATTCGTGACGAAATGAAGAATGCGGAATTTGTCGTCTTTGACGAGATTACGAAATACAAGAATCTCATGCTCGCAGCCCCTGACGAGTACATGCACGAGCGGGCGCACGATGTGGATGACATCATGAATCGGATCATCCGCAATATCCAGGAT
>PMNP01000418.1 GCA_003161755.1 Ignavibacteriota bacterium
TGGATTGATTGCCGTCATTTTTGCTGTGGTCATTGGGTTCTCCGCTTTGCAGTCGTTCTCTCCGCCCAGCCTTCCAGCCACCATCCCGCCACGGCAGAGTCGATTCTCTGCCATGCTGCAGATGAACGGGACGTATCCTGTGGGAAATGCGCACGAGTCGTATTTCGCAACAAAGGTGGGACCGGGCTTTCTGCTCATGAGCGTGGCAGGAGTACTTTCGGGGTTGCTGGGAATCGGATCCGGCGCGCTCAAGGTCATAGCCATGGATCGCCTGATGCGCCTCCCCTTCAAAGTCTCGACGACGACATCCAACAAAATGATTGGCGTAACTGCAGCAGCAAGTGCAGGCATCTATCTCTCTCGCGGATACATTGAGCCGACACTCGCGATGCCGGTAATGCTGGGCGTGCTCGCAGGATCTCTTGTCGGCAGCCGCGTCCTNNCCCTTGCCATAGCCCACACTCCTGTTCTGCGCCGCGTGTTCGCAATTGTTGTCTTGCTTCTCGCTGTGGAAATGGCCTTCAACGGATTGACGGGAAGACTATGACCAACGAACCCATCACGAAACGGGCCATCATGGACGTTCGTCTCGAACACGTCTTAGGACGAATACTGCAAGGCGGCGTTTTCATTGCTGCCGCCATTACCGCTGTTGGCGGGATCATGGTCTTGTCGGCTCACGGGGGTTGGCAGGAATCGCACGCCACATTTGCCGGAAGCGACCAGACGTTACGATCACTCTCCGGCATCCTCCATGCTGCCGCCTCGCTGAACCCTGTGGCAATTATCCAGACAGGGCTCCTCGTTCTGATTCTCACTCCAGTGCTGCGAGTTGCAGCTTCATTGCTGGGCTTCGTAATTGAGCGCGATTGGCTGTATGTGCTTTGTGCGTTGGCGGTCTTGACTGTTCTGGCCTACGGATTGGCATCGGTCTTGCGATAATTTCCCTTCCCCGCATCAACCTCCTCTTGACATCCATTCGGCTCCGATGTATACTGCATGGCAGTCTCATCACTCCACCACACATTGGTCTTTGGCACCCATGCTAAAACCCCTGTTTTCTTTTGTTGCCCTGGCGTGTCTTCTGGCAGTCGAGCCAGAAGTCCTGCAAGCACAGACTCCGAATACTCCAATGGACCTTAGACTCAAAAGCCTCCACGCGCTCCTATCAGCAATAAGCGGAACCCCCGAAGCGGTTCAGTTACAACAGCGCAGCCTTGACAGTCTGGTGACACTTATGGAATGGGTGGAACGGCCGGGGCAGATTGATTCGACCGGACATGACGACATGGCTGCGGAAAGGAGAATCGATGCCGATACGTTCAGCCCCGTTGTGGACAGAATTCTCAAAGAGGCGAAGACTCGAGGAATCGTCATTCGCGTGGTCCTCAAACTCCAATTGACCATACATCGCAACGTTGAACTCCGAGAGTTGATGCCAATCTACGTTCAGGAAGCTCTCCACGTAAATCCAGCCGGATTCCTGCGAGTGTACCGCACACTGGATGCGGAGCAACGCGAGCAGGTCAGAGATGCTTTAGAGATACCGTCGGAAACAAATGTCCGCAAAGAACTTCATGATTACGCACGGACAACGCATGACACTCTCCTCCGCAAAGAAGCAACTCATCTGGCTTCGCAGGTTACTCAGGAAGACAGGCCGTGACAGAGAAAACAAGCACAACGACAGGTCTTTGCCTTGGACGATTTATGCCGCCGACCCTAGGTCACCGGTTCCTGGTCGATTTCGCCAGACAGTTTTGTGACAGTCTGGTCATCATGCTGCACGGAAGTCCGGACGATCCCATCACGTTGCGGACACGGCGGGAATGGCTGACGCGGGAATTCGGAGGAGTAGCCACGGTGGTTGTCAATACCGACGTCCCACAACCCGAGTTGTTGGATCATCCTGATTTCTTTTCTGCCTGGGGAGCAAGCGTCCTCAAGTTCATGCCGGACCACCAACCGCCACAAGTGATTTGTGCTTCCAATATTGACGCCCAGCAGCTCTCCGGGACTTTGGGATGCAGGTTCATACCGGTTGATATTGCACGCAGCGCTCTCAATGTCAGCGCTTCCCAGGTTCTGCTTGATCCCATGCGCCATTGGGAGATGATCCTCCCGTGCGCCCGGCCATATTTCCTGAAACGTGTGGCGATTGTCGGACCTGAATGCTCGGGCAAAACCGTCCTTGCTCAGCGGCTTGCTTTGCATTTCAATACATCATGGGTTCCGGAATGGGCGGCGGGGTTTAGGGAATTGATGGCGAAACGATGGGACGAACTGTCCATGGAGGATATTGAACTGATCGCCAGAGGGCAGCGGGCTTCAGAAAAAGCGCTCGCCATGCAGGCGAATCGGATTCTCTTCAGCGACACGGACGTATGTACGTTGGAGCTTCTCTCCGCAATGCGCTGGAATCAACCTTCACCGACATTACGGCGAATGTCCGGAACTCACAAGGCCGATTTATACATTGTCGCAAATCCGGCGACGCCGTGGAAGAATGACCCTGAGGGCAGTCCTCCGGACCTCGCTCCACGAAGTGAATTCTTTCAGAATCTTCTTCAACATCTTGAACGTAAGGGGTTGTCGTTCACTATCGTGGAAGGGAACTGGAACCAGCGATACCAAGCGGGGATTGCAGCAGTCGATCTGCTCATGGGCAACACACGACGAGAGGCCCCGTTGCCGGGACCTCTCGTCAGATAGGCAAGCAGCACATCAAAGCAGAAGATGTACAATTAGTTACCAACACTTGTTGGAGGTTGAGTTGAGCTACGAAAGCAAGGTCTTCAAACAACTTGCCCTGCCAAAGCGCGAAGAGGTGACTCCAAGTCTCTTGTCGTCTTTGCTAAAACACAACGGGTATGTAAAGGAATTCGGGTCTGGCGACCAACATTTTGCCGACGAACTAGCCGATTTACTCTCACTTTCAAGTGAGCAGAGATCTTTCCAAATGGAGACCTTTGTCCGGAAGGATAGTCGAATAAAGAGGTTTCCTGCTTGGAATAGACTCCTGTATCGATCTGCAGATTTTGCTGCAAAACAAGGCTTCCTAGCACGACCTAATGAAGTCCTAAAACTGACCGGTAGAAGAGAATGGATGCTGACGGAACGAGGTATTGACGAAGCTCTTCGTATAGCAAGAATCCCTTTTGTCCGAAAACAGGAACTTCCGATTGCAACTTATGAAGTTCAACGAATCAAGAACAGACTTGAGAATGCTGTACGCGTGACAAATTACTCTCCAGTGGATTCAACCAAGAAGTCACGAACTGTGACCAAAGAATCCTTGTTACGGACTCGAGGATTCCGGCAAGCTATTGTGCAAGCATACGACTTCAGATGTTGCATTTGCGGATTGAAGATTGCATCGCCAGATTCTCTAACATGGGAGGTTGAAGCAGCTCATATTGTCCTTCACCGTTTCTTTGGAAAAGATGATATTTGGAACGGGATAGCGCTTTGCCGTTTTCATCACTGGACATTCGACGTGGGATGGTTCACACTTCGACTTGACTTTACGATTGAAGTAAGTGAAAAGCTTGGAGACGTCCCAGCAAACTATGGAATCATGGGTAGCCTTGACATTCTTCGACAAGGAATAGGAAAAGGGGACCAATCCATCAAATTGCCCGACAATAATGCGCTTTTCCCTCACGAGAACTCCATTTCTTGGCATCGCCAGAACATTTTTGGCCACAGCAGTTAAGCGAAAGGTGAGCACCATGAACAATCGAAAGCACATCAACTACATCACCGTGGGTGATCTGCAAAGAATAGCAAAAGAGCTCGTAGGTCGAAATCTCAGTGCGACGGAGTTAGCGCGAGTGACCGACACCCTTCTTGATAGAATTCAGTGGTTTGATGTGGTCGAAGATGCAATTGTCTCCGGAACCAGGCCCACACACCAACGAACGCTGTAGCCGAGTGTCGGCATCTTGTTACGGAAAGAGAAAAGCCAAAGATAATGGTGAGTACTTGCGCATCTGCGGTCAAGAGTTTTGGCACTTCATAAGCGGAAATGAAAGTCTTTACACTGACATTATTGAACCACTGGGTCATTTGGCAAAGCAACGCAATCAGCGTTACGAAGAAGAACTTGCGGCAGTGATAAACAAGTTCACTGCGGAGTTCTCCAAGGATTTCTGTCGTGAAGGTAAAATTGACTGGAACGAATTGATCCGGTTCAATAGTGGTAACTTAGCTTCGAGTTGACACATTCCGCTACGATGGTTTGGCGCCGCAACACATATCGCGGGTTCACGGCGCCATCCTAATGCAGAAGAATCTCCTTCGCTCATTTGATCTCCACAGTCCCCGTCAGTTTGATGTCGCGCGATGAGTTGCCCACCTGAATCTCGAAGTTCCCCGGATCGACGTTCCAATCCTTGCGCTGCACGTCATAGTAGGCAAACGAACGCTTGTCAAGCATGAATGTTACGCGCTTTGTCTGTCCCGGCTTCAGCATGACCTTTTCAAATCCCTTGAGTTCCTTCGGGGGACGCTCGACCTTGGAGTGATCGTCGTGAACGTAGAGTTGCACTACTTCAGCGCCCGCCGTCGTCCCCATGTTCCTGATATCCACCTGTACCGACACCGGAAGCGTTTTCTTTCCAGGCCTTATGACGAGGTTTGAGAAGGCAAACGTTGTGTACGACAGACCATAACCGAATGGAAATGTCACGTCCTTGTTCTTCAGATCATAATGGCGGTATCCCACAAAAACATCCTCTGCATAGTTCACGCTTCCGCTCCCGGGATAATTGCCAAAGGCCGGCGCATCTTCCCACTTCCTGAGAAATGTTGCCGGGAGTTTGCCGGAGGGGTTGACGTTTCCCAGAAGAACATCGGCAACGGCATTTCCCCCTTCTTCGCCCGGGTACCAGGCTTCCAGCAACGCCGGAACGTTCTTGAGCCAGTCCTCCATGACAATTGGAGCGCCGGAATTCAGAATGACCACGGTCCGGCTGTTGACGGCGGCAATCTCTTTGATTAACGCGACTTGCTCCGGGGGCAGATCCAGCGTCCTGCGGTCAAACCCTTCGCTTTCGTTATCCGCACTCAACCCGACAAATACCAGAGCGGCATCGGCACCTCGCGCCGCGTTCACTGCTTCCACAGTCAACTTTGCATCGGTCGTGCTCCAGCCAAACCGCATGAGCGCCCCTCCCGTGCTTTCGAAGTACTCGATCCGGACATCGTACGCTCTTCCGGCCTCAAGGGTCATCGATTTGGATACCAGTTCCGGAGGATGTTTGCTCCAGTTCTCGATGATCTGCGTGTTGTCGACAAACAAGCGAACACCGTCGTCACTCGCAACGCTAAGCGTGTAGAGCCCTGATGCGGGCACCACAAGTTTGCCGGTCCATCGGACTGAAAACGAATCCCTTGGCAGCACAGGGTCAGGGCTTCCCTCTCCCCAGTCGAACGATACGATGGGATCTGTACGTGTCAGAACCGGATTTCCTGCGAGGGTCATATTGGCGAAGTACTCACCCTTAAGACCATGGACATTCTGCAATCCGCCGGCAGGGATCAGCGAGGATGACGGAACAGGCTGAAGTTCTCCTGGCGTCTGGAACCCGGGAGCGTAGCGAACATCCACTTTCTTCCCCAGCGCGTGCCGCACCCCGTCAAGTGGACTCACTGCATAGATGGGATCGACTTTTGCACTTCCCCCACCACCCGTACGCGCAACCGCAGCGTTCGGCCCAATCACGGCGATGGAATGAATCGAATGCTTGTCCAAAGGCAGAAGAAAATGCTCGTTCTTCAGCAACACAATGCCTTCTGTCGCGCCCTGCAATGCCACGGCCCGTTCTTCGGGCGTGTCCACTGCGCCGCCGCCCGCATGCGGATGGTCGAAGATGCCGCTCAAGAAAATCACGCGCAGAATCCGGCCAACGTTGTCGTCGATGGTTGCTTCGGAAATCTGG
>PMNP01000232.1 GCA_003161755.1 Ignavibacteriota bacterium
CTCGTCATCGACAACTACGATTCATTTACCTTTAACCTGGTGCAATTGCTGGGACGGTTTGTCAAAAACATTGAAGTGAGACGGAACGATGAAATCGATCAGGAGGGAATTGCGGCAATGGCCCCCGGGAGAATCCTCCTCTCACCCGGCCCGGGCAGGCCGGAACATGCAGGAGTCACCGTGGATGTCATCCGGCTTTTTGGCTCTACAATTCCCATTCTTGGCGTTTGCCTCGGTCATCAGGCGATTGGCTACGCGTTTGGCGCCTCAATCGATCACGCCCCTTCGTTGATGCATGGACGGACGTCCATGGTGCGCCACAATGGCGAGAGAGTGTATAAAGGAATGTCAATACCATTCATCGCCACACGCTATCATTCTCTGGTCATCGGGGCAAAATCGGTTCCAGCGTGTCTTGAAGTAACATCCTGGACGGATGACGGTGTGGTGATGGGAGTGCGGCACAAAGACTATCCGATCGAGGGTGTACAGTTTCATCCTGAATCGATCCTGACAACAGAAGGTCCACGACTTATTCAGAACTGGCTGGAGAGGCGTTCATGACGATCAAGGCATGCATAGAGAAGTGTCTCGCCGGAGAGGATCTGACGGAACAAGAAGCCGGAGCTGCGCTGGAATTCATCATGACGGGACAAGCAACAGATATCCAGATCGCTGGCCTGCTTATTGCTCTGAGGGGAAAAGGGGAATCCGTTGAGGAAATCACGGGGTTTGCACGTACGATGCGGGAGCATGCAATCAAAGTGACAGTCCATGATCACGACGCCATCGACATGTGCGGTACGGGTGGTGACGGTCGGGGCTCGTTCAATATTTCCACTGTTGCGGCCCTGGTCGCCGCGGGCGCGGGCGTGCGCGTGGCGAAGCATGGCAACCGCTCCGTGTCGAGCAGAAGCGGCAGCGCTGATATCCTGGCAGCGTTGGGTGTAAACATTCAGCGTTCGCCCGGTGAGATCGAGGAGTGCATCAACTCCGTGGGTATCGGGNNCCCACAGTTTCATCCGGCAATGAAATTCGCGGCAAAGCCGCGCGTAGAACTGGGAGTGAGAACCATCTTTAACATCCTCGGCCCAATGACAAATCCGGCTGGCGTGCGCCGACAATTGGTTGGATCGTTCAGTAAGGATGTCGCTTCGCTGCTCGTGGGTGTCCTTCGCAGGCTCTCCGCTGCAAGGGCGTGTGTTGTCCATAGCGCCGACGGAATGGATGAGATCAGCATCGCTGCGCCAACCACGATGTTTGAGTTGACGGACCTTGCGATAGTTGAGGAATCCGTCATCACGCCGGCATCGTTTTCATTGCCGACAGGGACAACAGGTGANNAGAAGAGAATGCAGGCCTTGCGCTCCAGGTGCTGAGGGGGGAACGAACATCCGCACGAGATGTGGTCATTGCCAATGCCGCTGTTGGCATCTACATAGGAGGCAAAGCCGGCACCCTCGGGGAAGGCGCGATGATGGCAACACAATCCATCGATTCCGGGAAAGCGCTGTCTACATTGAACAAACTTATCGAGTTTACAAACCGGCCATGACGTTTCTCGATCGTATTCTTCAGCAAAAACGCGTTGAAGTTGATTCCCGCCGGAGCACCATACCGGTGGAACGATTGAAGGATCGTGCCTATTACGGAAAGAAATCCCGTTCTCTGGTGTATGCAATCCGCAATGCACGAATGGGAATTATCGCAGAGTTGAAGAAAGCATCGCCTTCGAAGGGCCTACTCCGTGAGAATTTTGATGTCTCTGCGCTCGCTGTGGCATATGAACAAGGGGGAGCGCGGGCGATTTCAGTTCTTACCGATGAAACGTTCTTCCAGGGGAGCCTTGACAAACTTGCGTTGACACGATCGTGCGTGGATCTCCCATTGCTTCGCAAGGATTTTATTGTCGATCCCTATCAACTGCACGAAGCAAAGGCGTATGGGGCTGATGCAGTCCTCCTGATCGTCGCGGCGCTTGGTGATGATGAACTGCCTATGCTGATGCAAGAAGCAGCGGAGCGGGATTTGGAAGTGCTGACCGAAGTGCACTCCGAACAGGAGGCAGAGCGGGCGTTGAATGCGGGAGCCTTACTCATTGGCATCAACAACCGGAACCTGATGACCTTTGAAGTGGATCTCAAAACAAGCGAACGCGTCTCCTCANNCACGATCGTCAGTGAAAGCGGGATTGGGTCGTTTCGAGAATTACTCCGACTCAATGCTATTGGGGTTCATGCGGCGTTGATCGGTGAATCGTTCATCCGTTCACCTCACCCGGGAATTGCGCTGCAAACATTGCTTCGTGAATTCGAGGACCATCTGAAGTGAAAATCTGGACAAAGCTCTGTGGATTCACGCTCGAGGAGGATGTCCAGGCAGCCGTTGCCCTTGAAGTTGATGCCATCGGGTTCATTTTTGTCGCAGGCAGCAAACGAAACGTGAGCACCAACNNACAATTCTCAAAACCATAGAAACGACAGGAATTCGTGGAGTCCAACTGCACGGTAAGGAGACGCCGGAATTCGTATCGTCGATGCCGGTTCCGGCGATCAAGGCTTTTCGGGTTGGCCCCGGCTTTCTCCCGTCCATGGCAGATGAATACCGTGGCTCACGTGTGCTGCTCGATGGGTTCAAAGAAGGGATGCATGGGGGGACTGGGGTGTTGGTCGATTGGAGTATTGCCGCCGCCATAAAATCCGTCCCGATCATCCTGAGCGGCGGCCTGACGCCGGAAAATGTTAGAGACGGGATTC
>PMNP01000404.1 GCA_003161755.1 Ignavibacteriota bacterium
GTACCAAGCCCGCAATGATGGAGCGTCTTTGGCCTTGAAGAAGATGCCGCCGATACCAGTGACTCGTCTCATGTGACCTCCTATCTTCTCACATATTCCACGATGAGAGAAACTCAAAGCAAGAGCCAACAAAAAAAAGAGGGATGCTTACACAATACACATGCCCCACAGCAAGTATGCTTTCTTTTGGGATTCTGAATTGCCAAAACCTCCAACTGACCTGAGAGTTGTGTTTGTACGTGTCTACGCCACATCGAATCCCAGCGCCAATGGAAAGGGAGAATGCAACAGTTTGGAGGAGCATGACAATGAAATAGTATGCAGTCGGCTGTAAACTCGTAAATCGACTTTGGTGTGTACCGTCCACTGATACGATACCGCCAACCCAGCCCTGGTAGGCGACCGAGAAATATGGTGGAAATATTGCCAGCCCTATTGCGGTTTGTGGAATTGCGGCAAAANNAAATCATAAACGGCAGCTGTAATTTTGTTGCCTGACTGATAGTTCAATGAAGCTTTATCAGTCTGTATTGCCATGCCTACGATCTTGTCTCGTTGCGAAAGAGCAAATTGATTGCCATGGTGCACCATCAGAATGCCGACAGTGCAGGAAATGACATAGACGATGAAAATGCTCAGGGCATAAAACCTGCAATCAACTATCGCTTTTGAAATTGAATTCTTCATTTTCCTCTCATGAGTGAACGGTATTCTTGTTCGCGCAGAACGTCTCGCCGTAGCACAGTTTACCTCGACGTTGTTTTGTCTGGGCGACGGCACGCTCCCTCGCGCACGGCTAGTATAAGAGATCTGCTTAGCCTCTCAATGCCTGTGTCCCGCAATTCTAGAAGCACTTGGCCAGATGACCGAGAGGAAGATTCCGTTCAAAGCACCCGCGAATGTGATCACCAAACCGACATATACCATAGCATGACTATTCTGATAATAGCCGTACGCCATCGACAGCACGCCCACAAGGAGAATTACGGCCACAACCACACTCCTCGCTGGAATTCTGTTTCTCAATCTGATTTGTCGGGATAGCATTGTTAACCTCCTATTTGTGATTAGCTATGGACACCCTGTGGCATAGCTGCGTTGCACAGAACGTCTAGCCACCACGCAACGCCGCACGGTATGTGGTGACATCGACATGTGCGGCGTTGAGAGAATTCCTTATCCAAAGAGCTTGCAAAGCTCGATAGACGCGTTGCCCGCGCATCGTCAAATGGGCTTGGATGGCTTTCAACGAATTTGGACTCCACCAAGCTGTTTCCCCTCAAAGGCGAGCTCCGCGGTCTGTACAAACTTCGCTAAGGCTCACACCGCATCATTGTCGAAGTCCTCAGGTCCGAGAACACAATCATTGTCCACGCCATCGGGCACCGCCGCGACATCAACAAGCAACGCTGATTTCTCCAACTCACTATTCGCGCGCACAACATGAATGGTGGGATACGTAGCCGCTATTCAGAACGGACGGGGATAAGAACCAGTCTCAACGTGACGGTAATTGTCTCCAACACATTGCCGGCTACGCCAGAACATCTTAGATCTGCGAATCGAAGGACCGCCCTGAGCTTTGGAGTTTCAATCACAAAATCCTTTGTCGACTCATAGGCAGTTCCATTTACTGTTATCTGACCGTGGTTGCACAGAACTTCAAGTGAAGTTTCGCTCTCAAACGGGTCGATTCGGAATATCAATCCTTTGGGTGCTTTGTCTTTATCGTCACCGTCGGGGGTCCATCTCACATCAACGAGGTCGTTAAACTGTTTGTAGAGATCCATCCCCTTTCGAATCACGAACGTGGTATCACACACGGGCACCCGATCGAGAATTTCCTTTTGCTCCCGACGAAACTCGTTACACATTCCGCTTAACAATGCGGCGTATGACCCGCCGACTTCTTGCCACTGCAGAGCCTTAGCCCTGTTCTGCCAGAGAACCGAGAAAACCGGATCGAGCGATGAGGCGTCACACCACAGACTTCCAACGCGGACCTGTGTCGCTCCTTTTGAGCTGCTTCCATCGACCAGAGCCCCAAATTTCACATAGTGGTAAGGTATCAAGAGTCCACTATCCGCAAATACAGACATTCCTGGCATATCCGCGAGAGCATCCTGGCTGTAGGTGCGGCGGACCTTAAGCTCTTCTGTGGAAACCCAGCCTGTGACGCCTGGCTCGATCTGACATTCGACTTTACTGTCATCGAGCCACATGACATCATATCGCGATCCCTTGGTTCGGGTTAAAGCGGGAATGAGTGTATCTCGGGCCACATTTCCCCAGTCATTTGGGTTCTGGAGAATGCGAATCCGCCTTGAGAAAGCTGTGCGGGCATTGGTGAANNATCCCACGATGGCTTCATCCGTAATCATCCAAAGGCAATCGTCTACCAGTTTTATTTTGCTGAACGTTCCTCCCAGCAGAGGCGAATTGTCACGAAAGGCGTTAGCGATTCTTCCCGCATATGTATCAATAACGACAAGTCCGGAACTTTCAATCAAACCCGACTCTGTGTCGAGTCCCGTCGCAACGAAGATGGTGTCCCCTTTTCTCACAAGCTGATTTGCAGAGGACGCGGACAGCCTATCATTTCGCAGAACACCAAAGGTTCGGGAGTGCTCATCAAATACGCCAAGGCCGCCGATGCCCGTTGACCCCTCGCCTGCGTAGAAATTGATTGTGAACCATACACCCTCTCTCATCTGAATTGTGTCACCAATGTTAGCCTGCAACTCCATGGAAGCCTCTGGATGGAAGCGCCACCTCTGGTAGGCATTGAACGATGGAAGGGGAAAACTGAAACTGAGGAGTGAGTCCCCTTTGGAGAACGTGAGAGTGTGAGTAGGTCCGCTTAGTTCCTCGTCCGATGATTCCGACTCCGNNTCTTATATGGTCCCCATCGCCTGCGCTCCAGATCGAATGCCATCGTCAAGGAGTAAGAAAAGAAGAGAAGAGAATCGGCGGTCTGTGTCACTGTTTGGAGTCTCGAATATGCACCCGGACAAACGTGGGTATGCCAACGATCGGCGTTGTCCCTCTCGACCACGATAAATCGTGAAGACCAGGAACCGGCGAACCACACGCTTCCACCGTGTGATGCAATGAGCATCAGATCAGGATATCTGGCACCATAGGGAACTGGTGGACCAGCATGGGCACACCCCAGAGGCAGAAGCAACAATGCAACCAGAACTATCAAGAATCGGACTCTGCTTAACATGTGCCTCTTTCCTCAAAATCAGTCGTCACTTGAAAAACACGCGTTACCATCTTCAATGAGTAAGTTACAGTACACGTGTTGAGAATTCCGCCTGGAATGGGAACATGAACACTGGAAACGCGAGTTGCCAGGACATCAGTGATTCTATCTGATGGTTCAGGATTAACGTCTCGCCGTAGCACAGAGTTTACCCCGGAGCTTTTTGTCGGGGAAACGG
This sequence comes from Ignavibacteriota bacterium, assembly GCA_003161755.1. The sequence goes on from PMNP01000404.1 coordinate 3,447, forward strand.
CACGCTCACTCGCGCACGGCTAGTATAAGAG
>PMNP01000078.1:0-2752 GCA_003161755.1 Ignavibacteriota bacterium
ATCTTCCGGTTCGTCCAGGCCGGTTCAGAAGTGTCGGCGTTGCTTGGCCGCATGCCCTCCGCTGTAGGATATCAGCCGACCCTTGGGAGCGAAATGGGGGAACTCCAAGAGCGCATTACTTCAACGAAGAAAGGTTCGATCACGTCAGTCCAGGCGATTTATGTCCCTGCGGATGACCTGACCGATCCTGCTCCGGCAACGACATTTTCACATCTTGATGCAACCACAGTGCTGAGTCGACGGATTGTGGAACTCGGGATTTATCCCGCAGTAGACCCGCTTGAGTCGACATCGCGGATCCTCGATCCGAACATCGTTGGTGAAGTGCACTACGCCGTTGCCAAGAAAGTGAAGCAAATCCTTCAAACCTACCAGGNNCAGAGACATTCACAAACTACCCCGGGAAGTACGTAAAACTCGAGGATACCGTTCGCAGCTTCAAAGGAATCATTGACGGAGAATACGACCATTTACCCGAAGCCGCCTTCTCCATGGTTGGTTCGATCGAAGAAGCGGTGGAAAAAGCCCGCCAGTTGGAAGCGGCTTGATATTTCGATACTACCGGACACACTGAATGTTTGACAAGCCATTCCATCTTGAAATCATTGCACCTGAACGGATTGCCTACAAAGGCGAGGCTGTGAGCGTGACTGTCCCCGGATCGCTGGGAATGTTTCAAGTGCTTTTCAATCATGCTCCGATTCTTGCAGAGCTTGTGCCCGGCCCTTNNGCTCTTCGCCGTCGGAGGAGGATTTGTTGAAGTACGTGATAATGTTGTCAATGTGTTGGCCGACAGCGTAGAGTCGATGGCGGAAATCAATGTCGATCGTGCCAAGGATGCCCGCGATCGGGCGGTGCGGCTATTGAAGGAACGGATGCCGGGAGAAGACTTGAACGAAGCTCAAGGAGCTTTGAATCGTGCTCATAACCGGCTAAGAGTTGCCGGAAATCATTAAAGACTCATGCACGAGCCTTGCCAGCACTGGCAANNATGGCGGGAGGTGTGGGCACGCGTTTCTGGCCCCGAAGCCGCGAGAAGTTCCCCAAGCACCTGCTGGAGGTCATCGGCAAGGGGACAATGCTCCAGAACACCGTCAAGAGGCTGGAGGGCATTGTCAGAGACGAAGACATATTTATCGTCACGAACCGTACTCAAAAGGCACAACTCGCCAAGCAGTTGCCCCAGATCGCCGACGAGAATCTCATTGTCGAGCCGGTCGTGAGGAACACGGCGCCGTGCATCGCCCTGGCAGCATACCATGTGCGGCGCGTTGATCCCAATGCAGTAATGATCGTCCTGCCGGCCGATCACCTCATTCAGGATGTCGATGAATTCAAAAGAATACTCCGAGTTGCGGTTCAAACAGCTCAGGAATCAGATGCGCTGTTGACGATCGGAATCAAACCGACACATCCCGAAACTGGATATGGATATATACAGATCAATCCGGACGATGGACCACAAAACCCGTTCTTTTCCCGTGGCGTGTTCAAAGTAAAAGCGTTTGCCGAAAAGCCCAACCCGCAAACTGCAGAACGGTTCCTGGCAAGCGGCGATTTCTTCTGGAATAGCGGGATGTTTGTGTGGAGAGTTGATGTCATCCTGGCACAACTGCGGAAGTGTCTTCCGGATCTCNNCGCAATGGGGACGTCGCAGTATCAACAGACGCTAGACCTTACCTACGGGATGATTCGGGGAATTTCTATAGACTATGGAGTGATGGAAAAGGCTCCAACGGTGTACGTGATTCCCGGAACGTTCGGATGGAATGACCTGGGTTCATGGGATGAAGTGGCACGAATCTCGGGAAAAGACGACAGGGGAAATTCGATCACCGGATCGGTGGTCCAGATCGACACACAGAACTGTCTCATCTATTCTCCCGGAAAATTGGTCGCTGCCATTGGCATTGAAGACTTGATCGTTGTGAATACCGAAGACGCGCTCCTGATTTGCCGAAAGGGGCGGTCGCAGGAAGTGAAGGAGATTTCGGACTACCTCAAACGCAAGCAGATGACTGAATTTCTGTGAAAGCACTATCGTCGCTGCCGATCTTGCTTTCCGCGGCATGCGCTCTCGTTGCCGCTGGATGTGTGGGGAGTGCTCCCAGGTTTACAAGCAGGGAGAGTCCATCCCCCACATCACGCGAACCGGTGGGGTATCGCGAAGTCGGTGTTGCATCGTACTATGGTGATGAGTTTGACGGCAAGAAGACTTCAAATGGCGAGACCTACGACATGCATGGCATGACCGCCGCTCATCGGACACTACCTTTCAATGCAAAGGTCCGGGTTACCCATCGCGTTACAGGCCGATCAGTGATTGTCAGGATCAACGATCGAGGCCCGTTCAAGGACGACAGGATCATTGATCTCTCGTACGCTGCCGCACGACAGATAGGCCTTATCGGACCAGGTACAGGAGAGGTTGTTCTCGAAGTGATCGAGCCTGGCGACCCATAAGTCGCAGGCCCGGCCATCGCACCGCAACTTCCCGGCGGTGATGGCAATGTACGATGCACCATGGAATACCTTCCATTGTGTATCGAGGGAAAATCCGGCAGTGGATTCCTGGCAAAGGGGCTCCGCGGCTGGGTAAGAGGCAGTAAGCGGCACAACCGCGCTGTTCTTTCTCATCAATTGACTTGCAGACAAGCAAGTTATCGCATTCCGCAACAAGCGGAATGGCGCTTATCAAGAACTAACAGAGGATCCGCTATGATTCGACGAATCCCGCTGGTAGTCCTCACAG
>PMNP01000078.1:2759-9916 GCA_003161755.1 Ignavibacteriota bacterium
GATCATGAAGCAGGAATCGCGCTTCGAAGACGACGCCCAAAGCGAAAGGGGAGCTTCAGGTCTCATGCAGGTTATGCCGGTTACGCAACACGAATTGGCCGGCAAACTTCAAATCACCGAAACTCTCCATCCGGCGACGAACATCCGTATGGGAGTCTATTACCTTCGACAGCTCTATGCTATGTTCAATGGAGCAAGTGAAGCAGACCGTCTCAAACTGACGCTGGCTTCCTACAATGCAGGGCTTGGTCGTGTCTATGATGCACAGGAGATTGCGGCGTACCTTGGGGACGATCCGGGTCGCTGGCAGTGTGTGAAGGGTGCGCTCCCGCTCCTGTCAAAACGATATGCGTCTCTGCACCATCACGTATGGGATCAGGATCGGCCCAGGAGTGGTTGGTTCGGAAACTCCCGTGAAACCGTGGCTTACGTCGATTCTGTGATGACGTATTATGAGACGTACTTACGCGACCTTAACTGATGATGCCAGCATAAACAGAGGAATCCACTAGCCTGTTACGCACGCCCCGTTTCCCGCCAGGGAATCGGGGCGTGACCATATCTGGGTGGGCAGATGCTCCAGACTTCTTCGCCCGTACTGCAAAATTGGGGAAAACTGGTCAATTCTGGCTATTTTAGCCCTTTAGACAAATCCCATATTATTTTTTCACAATTTCTTCTATTTTTTCTTCGGCGTGGATATAAATGTATGAAAGGGAACAAAGGAAACGGGCAATGGAAACGACAAGCGGCTCTCACTGTTGGGCTCGGCGGAATAGGCCGGGGGAGATTCAGAGGAAGATTGCTTGCGGTGAGTTGAGTCTCCAGATGGATAGCCACCGGATTTGGTCNNCCCTGGTGAGCAAACTGAATTGCTCTGGATCCCATGCAGTTCATTCTCGGCATCGCGATCGAAGGCTGAAAGGGTTTTTCTCTGGTGAGGAAAGTGCCATGTTTGCAGATGTGACGACACCTGAAGGCCTCTGGTAACTGGTGTCGCTTGAAAAAAGACCAAGAAAGGGCAGTGTTACTTTTCACAAGTGTATCCGGGCCCTGTTGGGATTTGAGGAACTGCAATGGTAGAGGGGAATCCGCTTCGTTCGTCGACGACCGGCGCGGGATGAACAACAGAAGTTGCTGGGTTCTGGGGGGTTGAGAAACGTCGTCTGGACACGTACATTGGATGGATTACACTAAGGCCCTGTACCTATGTGTCCAGCCCGGCATCGACATGCACCCGATCAAAATGACAATGATCGGGAGTATGATCTCCTTTTCGAGAATCCCCAAGCGCTTCTGCTGGAATACCAGGAAATGTTTCGCATTGTCATCAAGCAGGCGATTGGTGGTGGTATGGTGAAAATCAGAGAATATGACGAGATCTTTCAGATTGTGAATATGGAAATGCTCAANNCGTGACCCAGATGGCCCTCAATGTCTGCCGAAGGCATAGCAAGGAACTGTCTGTGTACGAATCTCAGAATACACCGCTCGCGAAGGATCTTGCAAATTCAGAATCCGTGACTGATGCGCTCATGATTGAGGAGGCGGTCAGTCTCTTTCGTTCCTCGTTGAGTCTTTTTGGCCGCCATCGCGCAAAAGTCCTTCTTTTTCTCAAGCTCTACTACAGGATCTCTTTGACATTCGACGATGTGAGATCGGTCTATCCTCGTGCCCCCGAGGAGATCATCAATGAGTTCGTTGCACGATTCCAGGACTTTGAAAGTGAAAGGGGGAGGGATGTTATGGTTGCCGCGGCACCGTTCCTCAATGTTTTGGGGAGGAAGGTCCGCATACCGGAATCCTACAGACATTGGGCAAAGACCCGGGTTGATGAACTTTGCGACATGCTTAACGGAAATCCCCCTGTTTCGAGCTTCACTGCGGAAAATTTAAAGGTCCTGGTGGAAGATTATTTTTGTCCGTTTTTGCCTGGGAGTGGATATAAATGAGTAGAGAAAGACAACTCGCGAGAATCGCGGGAAAAATTGTCGAACGTACACAATAAGGTGGGAGCGCAGATGATCACGATACGACATCTTGATGAACAGGAAATCAGTCTGTATGCCGACGCGCTAACGCTCGATTCCGTGGATCGCCTGCCGTTAAGGATCCTCGATCACGCAGCGGATTGCCGACACTGCAAGCAGGAGGTGCTCCAACTCTACAGAGTGGTGCGAAGACTGGAAAAGAGGCCGGTAGGAACGCATCCCTTCTTCAACACCTCCCGCGTCATNNCGTCCTTTATCATTTTCAGAGGGCAGGACAATCCCAAACCTGTAGAGTTCGCTCAAAATCCGACCCAAACAGTGGCACAATTGCCAAATGTTTCAAGAGCGCCCTCCAAAACAAGCGAACTTCTGGCGGGGAATTTTGAACCGTCAGCAAACATGGAAGACCTGATTCGGACGAATTTCAGGTCTGAGGCCCTCACAGTCCTTGCTCCTGCCAACGGGAAGGATGCGCATTTCCCTCTTGCGTTCCGCTGGGATGGAAATTCAAAAGATCGGTATGTGCTGAGGATTATGACCAACAAGGAAAATGAAGTACTGCGGGTGGCAGTGGGGAGCCGTGGTTATACACTTCGAGAAGCTCTTGCGCCCGGGCTCTACTATTGGATTCTCCAGACTGACGGCGAAGCAGTCCATGCCGGAAAGTTTACCGTCCGATGATTGCGGTCATTGTCCCACGAGAACGAATGCCGCCCATTTCGAAGGGAACGCTGTTGCAGGATCGCGAATCAAATCGAGTTTGGCCGATTGGAGGCTCTCGGCGTAGGATTTGCCTTTGCACAAAGCGGAATAGAACGCTGTCATGAGCTTCTGGGTACTCTCGTCGCCCACGCGCCAGAGCGAATAGACAACCCGCCGTGCACCTGCGTGGATGAATCCTCTCGGCATGGCGATCATCCCTTCCCCTCGAATCAGTTTTCCCACACCGCTCTGACAACTGCTCACTACCAGCAGGTCCGCATTCAACCGCAGGTTGAATGTCTCGCCTGCATATAAAACTCCGTCTTCCTGCGCTTTGGAATCGTTAGGCTGGGTGAAAAGGAGTGCTGATAATTCCGGGTGTGTCTGGTCGATCATTCCATGTGTGGCAATGTGGAGAATGGAATATCGTGGAGCGACTCTTTTGAAATTCTCCTCTGTTGCCTGTTCATCAACAAATGTTGAAGCCGGTATTCCTGAACGTCTGAAGAGACTGGCGATGGTATCCACTTCCGTGCTGGAGTACGGTAGCTCAGAAAAATCCTTGCCATCCACCATGACAGATCGATAGGCGGCCTTCCAGCGCGATTCGGGTTCATTCGCTGCGGCGAGCATCGGCGATTTGTCCCGGAAGACCGGTGCAAACCCGACAAAGCTTCTGGACGTTTCCCCTGGGAGTCCCCGTTCGACTGGTTTCCGGCTGAATGTCCGAAGGGAATAGGAGTATTCGATTTGAAATGCGCGTATCAAATAACGAAGAGATTGATCCTCTGCCGGTTCGCCGGTTTGCGATGGAGGAGTTTCCGTGAGTGTCTCGAATGGAATTGCATGGAGTACGCCATCGAGGACCATGATGAGGTGCGTCTTTCCCTGCAAATGTACCTTCAACGGCTTGATCAATTGGGCGTAAAGCCTGGAGGCGACGTTGCGGTACAGCGGTTTGTCGACGCTCCCGAGTGCTTCGATGAGGGTGTGAGTTTCCGCCTCCAGAATTTCAGGAGGAGGGAGGTTGGCCACGTCAATGGTATCCCGTGTGATCAGGAAACCGTAGGCGCTCTTCTTCCCCACAAAGTACTCTATGATCCCCGTTGCCGAATCAAGACCTGATTGCAGTGTCCCGACATCGTAGCTCTTATCGCTAGCAGGCTCAAGTCCATCGGCCCTTCCATGACGAGATGCCTCCTCGAAGATTTGCTCCCTCTGGGAACGCAGAGCAAACCGTTCAGATTCCAACTGCGCGATCTTGTCGGGACTGGTTTTCATTCGTCCGCTTGCTGCGCGGTCCAGGATAATTGATAGAGCAGTCAAGCGTTGATCGATGGCCGTGAGTGAGCCAACGGAAGTGTCAGACACGAAAGCTTCCTGCATAGTCGCGGTCTGCTCCATCCCGTCAAAGAGAGAGCGGGCTTTGGACCTGTCGGCAATGCCTGCAGCCAACGCCCTAAACGAAGCGCTCCGCGTGCAACGTCCGGCCTCGAGGGCAAGATCAATGGCGCGCTCATACAGCGGCGCCTCGTCCTCCCCATGCGTCAGCCGGGTTTCTTCGGAAACGTAGGCTTTCCTCTGCCGTTCACTTACTGCCAGAGCAGTCTGCAGTGCACCCAGCGAGGCGAACAGGTAGTTGGTATTGCCATGCGACTGTTTGTACAACCGATAAAGAGCGTTGCTTTTTTGGGCAAGAAGAGGTATGGCGACTTCATCGACCTTAATCTTCCCCGGATCAGGATTTGCGGAGAGGGATGAATCCGCGAAACCATCGGACAGAAAAATAAGCCCGATTTGGTAAGCTCTCAAGGCTTCATCCGGCTTGTCCATGACCAACGCAAGATCGCCTGCGGCGCTTTGGAGGTCGGCCTCCAGAAGAATACACGCGGTAGCTAAAGAACGGTGCAATGCAAAGGCCTCATCCAGTGCCTGCCTTGCCAACGCATAGTGCTTCCCCCCGGTNNCCCCGGTCGCAATTCTTCCTTTGAGAATTAACAGCCGGATGATATCAATGCGGTTGTCATGAGAACTAATCAAGCGCCTGAGCGAAAGAGCCTTTTCGCAAGCGCTGAGTCCCATCGAGGTGCGTCCCTCCTTCAGAAAAACTCTGGCCTTCGTTTCGTAGTCATACGCAATCGAAGGATGCTGGTGGGCAAGCGAGCGGGACCTGATGGCGATGGCTCGATCGCAGAGCAAAAGAGCCTTGGCGGTGTTGCCAAGGCAGAGCTCGATCCCTGCCAGCGAGGAGAGGACGGGGGCAAGCCGTGAGTGCGATGGACCGAAGCCCGATTCCAGGATTCTGATCGAATGCTCAAGGTGTTCGGAGGCAGAGGAAAAATCTCCAAGGGCAGCGGNNATGTTCGCCAAGGCCGATATAGCACTCCGCCACTATGGAGTGGTTTGGCCCGAAAATCTTCAAAGCTGTCGCCAACGCTCTTTTTTCGTCGTCCACAGCCCCATGCAAATCCCCCATAATTTCCTTGACCGATCAAAGAACCATGAAGCTTCGAACTGCAGCAAGAGACGAAAGCAAGTGGGCTTGGTCAAGAACCTGAAATGCATCTCTTGACACGACAAGTGCCTCGTCGAATTCCTCTGATGCGGCAAGCAACGACACCAATGAGGCACATCTCTCTGCATACTCCTCTGGATGCGATTGCCTCATGCTGGAGTCCAAACGCACAGCCGTGTGAAGCCATCTCCCTGCCTCTGCGTAGTTCCCGCTGTGCATGANNTCATCTCGTAGAAGTTCCCCAGGCGCATGGTGTCGAGCGGTGTTACGGTTTCCAAGAGCGCCATTCCGTCTCGGGCTGCTTGCAGGGCGGTATCATTCGAATCCAATTTTGCATACGCGAAGCCGAGCAGTTCGAGTGTGCGGATGCGTTCCACTTTCGTGTCAGCTTCGTTATGTCGTGCCCCTGCCTCCGCTTCCCGCAAGAGCGCCAATGCTCCGTAGAATTCCTCCTGCCTCAGCTTAACTTCTGCCATTCCATTGCAGCAATACAGAAACGGTTTCCAACGGTGCAGGCTCTCGGAAAGATCCTTCGCCCGCGAAAACAAAGCGAATGCGCTGTCATTGTTCAGTGTGAGGGTGGCATGGTAGGCACTATTGAGTAGCTGGCTGAGCAAGTGCGACGATGTGCTATCTGACTGCGCATAGGCGAGGCCGGAAACCATCGAGAGCAGGAGCAACACTCTTCCCGCAAATCCCAACACCAGTTGTCTTCCTCGGTTCAACACCCTCATCTCCTGACAGGTTTATTTTCAAAAACGACAGAAAAGGCTCCAGAAATCTTCTGTTTTTCGACCGGCATGGATATAAATGGATAACAGAGAGGAAGAAACAGCCGATAACTCTTGTGTAGACACATCACACACATCAACAAGGAGACACGTCATGCGTACATTCGCCTCATTGCTCATCGCCCTTGCACTAATCGTTGGTGCGAGCTCCATGGTAAAGTCAGCCAACCCGATTGCTACGGGTCACGCTCTTTTGGCCGAGGTGATAAATCCACCCCATCCGATGCCGTCGCCATGCCCGCCACCCCCTACAACTCTTTCGTAGGGAGGACATGGGNNCACCCTTGTGACCAAGCACTTCACTCTGAGAGGAGGAACGCCTTGGCTTTCCATGGAAAGCTGAAACGGGGGATTTTAATCCCCAACGCAGAATGCGGTCAGAACAAGCTGAGATAGCAGGTACTTTTCAATCCAACAAAACGGAGACAAGTATTATTTAGCCATCTGGCTAACGATAGGATTCGCCATTTTTATCGAATGCCAGAACAAATGCGGCAAGTAAAAATATATTTTTAAAAGCGCTTCTATTTTTTCCCCGATGCGGATATAAATGCATAGGAAAGAGAAATCCTTGCTTTGACCGTATGCAGGGGATGTGCAGGGGAACGCATCCCTCAAGCGACGCAGATGGCAAAGCTCCATAGACTTCAGGTTCCCTTCACATCATGGCAATGAAGGAGAGTACGGAAATGGCTGATGCGAAGATCACCTTTGAGAAATGCGTGCTGGATTCGCGCGACCTCGGGAGCGATGAGAAGCACATGGTCTCACGCGTGTTTTTCAGTCTCGATATCGGTGGAGAAGTCTATTCTGATCTTTCTGTCGATATCAAACATCAACTCAAGGGACAGGATCAGATCGAAATCGGTAAGCCATTTGGATTTAACGGCATACTCAATGACGATGAATACCGTGACTGCGTAAAACGATTTTATAACTCCTTGGTGGAATCCAGAGCGGCAGGTCTCAAAGTCCAAAGCGGCCAGGAGCCCAAGCGAGGGTACAGCGTCTTCTTTTGCCACAGGCAATTCGAAGTGCCGGGCTCGCAAAAGAAAAAGGGGTGAGAGCGCATTGTGCAAAGTCACGCTGGGGAATGAAAGGAAGGATGAAAATACTCCCGGGGAGTCTCCTGAAAGAACGCGGCCGAAAATATGATTG
>PMNP01000388.1 GCA_003161755.1 Ignavibacteriota bacterium
TGAGTTCGGCTAAGACGATTCCGACAGTCATAGCAAATGCTTCGGGCGATTGCTCTTGTCCAAGGCCTCCGCGACCGACCGGTCTGCAGATGTCCTCTGAACTACTTCTGCTGGCTTCTGGAGCCACTATGTGCTGTCCCAAACCTCCTATTCCTCGGATGGCCCTCATCCTGCTTCGGACTGAAGGGAGTCGACCACCATCCACACCCGGTGTAGCATCAACATCAACCAAGCAATCGCTCGCCTCCGGCATGACAACGGCGCCTCGGCCTCCTCGCCCCATCCTGGCGTAATGGAATGTCGGAAGTAGTCGGCGGTACTCTCTAGGTCGCAAGACATCTTGAATGGCAGGCGTGCGATGCTTCAACGAAAACTACATACAACCCTCATTTTGACTTGCATGCTCTTTCTCTCGTGGTGGGGGATCCTGAATGGGCAAGCCCGACGAAGTCCAATGGACCCAGTCTGGCGTGTCCAACGAAGCTCCTTGAGCGTAGTTGGACAGACCGTTCCAGTCGGCGCTGGGGACGCTGGAACGGTCCCCATCAGGATCTTCTCATCTTTCTTCACAGACGACACTCTCTATCGCAGCAGTGCTGTGGACAGTCTCGAGCTATATCTCTTACAGATCGACATCAAAAAGGCCGAAGAGAAGGCGAACGAAACGAGTCTCTGGCGACGCATCATACCCCAAATTCACATGTCATCAAGCTTGGGCATGCACGATCTGATGTTCATCGACCCAACATCCTTCACGCCATACATCCTGCCACGTGATGCTTACAGGCTAACAATCAGCTTTTCACTCAACGAGGTTCTGTTATCCCCGGCTCAGACCCAGGCTATCATTGAGCTCGAGAGACTCAAGGCGGCTTTCTCGCTTCGGACGCTGCAGCACATCGAAGCACGAGAACTAATCAAGCAACAACAAGCAGCACTTCAAGACCAGCTCGAATCACTCTCAAAGGAGCATTCCATAGTCGAAGAACTGCTCCATTTCAATGAGCTTCGATTCCAACAAGGAAGGATCGAATATGATGCTCTGGCAAGGACCAAATTGGAGCTGCTGGGTGTGCAGCGATCAATTCAGCGTATCCGAGAACAGCAATCAGAAATGCGATTGAAGCTCCTTTGGCAATAGAGACCTACTGCCCCCTCTTTTAAGAGGGGGGGATGAGGATTCGAATGCTCAACAACACAACCCAAATCATCAGCGATGTGCCAGGCAAACATCTCAACCCACTCTTGCTCGCCCAATCTCAGTGGAATGACTCTGAGGGGTTCATGATGATCGCCTATTTGCCACAGCCATATACTTCCAGCGCAATCCCCTCGCGATTCTACGATTTGTTCTTCCTGCGCGGATCTCACATCTACGAGTGTGCCAGAATGAACTCTGATCTGCGTTCCCGACTCCAACTTGATACTGCTCTCAAAACCTTTCAAAGATTTGGACGCGACGACAGCACGCGAGTGTTTCTCTTCGCCGCATCAACTGACACTCTCATTCGCTTTCGATCTACCTTTCAGCATGAGCCTTGCCTGAAAGTACAAGTAAAAGGTCTGTCGTCGAAGCAGATTCACAACCTGTTGGCCGGCACAAAATGCGATAGGGGAATCATCGAGTGCAATGAGTNNGATCTGAGGGACATTGGCGCAATCAGTGATATCGCTCAGTATCGACCCCCATTCAAACGTGGCCGTATCCTGATCTACGATATCGAAGGGAGCAAGGGACTGTTTGAGGAGGGAAATGGAAGGGATCTCTCGCATTCGGAAACTTCTGCTGATGATCGATCCACCAGTCCAGGCAAAGGAGATCCTAGATCTCAGAGTGAATCCCTAGGTCATTCCTCAGGCAGCCAGTTCTCAGCCACCGATGAGAAGGAAGCCGAAGAATTCACGGAGTTCATCACCAGGTTTCTGAAATCGACACCGACATCCGGTTCACGCGATCCGGTTGCAGGCGAATCTGCATTGTGTTGTCCTGCTCAGCCTAATCTATTTGAACCAGAACATCGCGACGACGGCGATCGATCGCCTGAGATCATCGTGGGATCACAACAGGCTCCTCCGCACGGACGGGTGGAAACCGTCAGTAGCCCTCCCATTCATGGGAGGGACCAACGGCCCATTAATGGGAGGGATGAACGGCACATTCATGGGAGGGAACACCGGCCCATCCGGAAACCAAGGTCCAATCGCTCCACCGAACACTCTGCGGCAACACAAGCCGCCCCCTCCACCGCAGAATGTCCGGAGTTCGTGCTCCTATTCGAGCGCCTGTTCCGCTCCTTTCGCCAACAGGCATATGAAGTCTTTGGCAACAAGTGTGACGCCGTGATCGCAGAAGCCGAGCGCAAGATCCGATTTCTGAACCCCGATTTTGATCTCCAGGCTCTGAATGAAACCACTGCCACCCTCGTCCTGGACATCATTGAAATCGCTGCCGTAGCCGCTTCATTTATGAAGCGCTCCAGACTTCGTCAAGCTGCCCTGACTCTCGTTGCCGATCTCTATAACAAACAGTACGAGATCCTCGAGAAGAACCATGCGATCGACAGAGTCGAACAGTTCTATTACAAACTCAAGAAGTGAACGTCTCCCCCCATCCAAGGGGGGCAGGGGGTCTGAATGAAGTGGTTTCATCACGATAGCACAGCCCGGCACGATCCCAAGCTTCAGATCCTCGGGGCCAAGCACGGTCCAGAAGGTTGGGGAATATTCTGGGCACTCTTGGAAGAAATCGCGCAACATTCTGACACTTTTCATCTGAAAGTCACAGAATTTTCCAAAAAGTCAGACAAATCTTACGCGAATCTTCAGAAAAACCCGCAAANNTCGACCTGAACAAAATTCCGCGACTTCCTGTAAAAACTCTCGCGAAAAATCTCTTCACGACGACCAAGACGCTCACTTCGATCATCGCCACCTGCACGCAAGTAGGACTCTTCGATCGCCAGAAGTGGCAGGAATTCAACGTGTTACACAGTCCGTCGTTTGAACACCGGGCAGATGATTATACGCGGAGGGTGCAACGCAGGACGTTCGGTGTTCGGACAAACTCCGAACACACTTCGGACAATGTCCGAAGTTTATCCGAAGAAGGTTCGAACAATGTTCGAACACTGTCCGAACAAAATCCGAAGTCTGTTCGGAGAATGTTCCTCCTAGAAACAGAACAAGAACAGATACGNNAGTCTTGTCGAACTGTCTCAGCAAGCATTTCTCGACTACAGCGGCAAGCTGAGGTCCGAACTCTCCACCTGGAATGATGGCCGTTCAAACAAGTTCGATTGGAATCCCACCGAACCCGAACTCCGCAAGCTCTTCCTCGGTGGCGATCAGGTCCACAAGGAAACCCTTTGCTACAGCGCGTACAACCTACTCGGCGAGAAGACTCATTACGCTGAGCTCATCTTGCGTGCAGTGCGCCTGATGCTCAGGTCAAGTGAGAAGACCCGAATCACAAATCCGTTCGGCTGGATGTGGACCTGCCTTCACGGCAACGGCGATGGATCGCACCCATGGGTCCAGCTGCTCACTGCNNCATCCTTGCTTCGACGTCGCGTCCGTGACAACCATCCTCCGTAATACGGCCTGCCTGTCTAACTAATTAACCAATTAACCACTCTGTGCTCGAGGCTCCACCATGTTCCCAAGTACCTTCGCTCTCGACATTGCCCAGGATTTCATAGCTCAGATCTCCGCCGCATGCGATCGCATCGAAATCGTCGGCTCTCTACGGCGACAGAAGATCGGCGTGAACGATATCGACCTCCTCGTCATCCCGAGGTTCATTCAGATGGAGGATGAAACCCTCTTTGGCGGTCCCTATCAGGAAAACCAACTCGACAAACAGTTGTCACAGCTATGCCTGAGCCGGGACCTGGAACTCGATGCCAACGGCTTGAAGATCAAACNNGGACGGGGACACGGTCCCCATCGACTTATACATTGCAACCGAACAGACCTGGTGGACTTTGCTACTCATCCGAACGGGCAGCCGTCAACACAACATCAAGCTCGCTCGCCGGGCGATGGAGCTTCAGATGCATTTGAAAGCCGACGGGAGCGGCCTCCTTACCGCTAGCGGCGGTATTATCACTCTGTGCAGCGAGGAAGAAATATTTCATCATCTCAAACTCGAATACCGATCGCCGGAGGATCGGGATTGAGAACCCGGGGAGATATCCAATGTCAAACACACTACCAAGCCGTACGATTCAAAGGATCTTGTCCTCCTGGTCAAGAACACTCGAACTCGAACAATCATGTGGCGAGTCTATCGTTACCCAACAGGACTTGGACCGCGTCACCGAAGTGTTGTCCCGATACACCGATACTGCCCCATCCAAGATCTCATCAAGTCCAATAGTTCGGGACTCCAATACTCAATGACCACTCCCACGCACATAACTTTCGCCGAGTTCCTGTATCTGCTTCTGCTCACGACCACCGGCGTGGCGCTGAATACTGTCAATGCTCTCACCATTGCAGTCGCATCGACGCTACCCGATATCGACACGGCTGCGAGCTACCCGGGGAGATTGATACCTCCCTTGTCGAGATTTCTCGAACGCCGCTTCGGTCACCGCACTCTCACCCATTCGGTGGCTTTCATCGCTGCACTTGCAGTCTTGCTTCTGCCTATCAGGTTGGTGAATGCAGACATTCTTGTCTGCATCCTTACAGGCTACTCCTCACATCCTTTCCTCGACACGATGACCGTCCATGGAGTGAAGCTTTTCTATCCACTTTCCAGCTCGAAGTGTGTATTCCCCCTGGAAGTCAACAATCCCCATCGCTACCGAATGCAGACCGGATCCAAGATGGACCGGATGCTCGGTATCTTCTTCCTCATCGGCTGCATTCCAGTTTTCCTCATTGCGCATCAAGGATACGAACGCTTTATCCGATCGACGCAGGGAAACATTGAATCAGCCGTCCGCGATTACAACCAATTCTCCCGGGACAATCTCGTATTCGCCAACGCCAGGGCCTACAATATGCTCACGAAGCAGCCGTTTGTCGGCACGGTTGAAGTTGTCGGTGCACTGAATCCCTCGACGCTGATTTTCAAGGGAGCTGATGGGGATCTGCACACTCTGGGTAAGGACTTTGAGGCCGATTACGTGGTAGAAAAAATACTGTGCGAACGGGGCAATCCAACCCGTGCCCTGGTGCGAAGTATCGACATCAGCAATCAGTTGCTTTCTCAGATCACATCATATATCGACACTTCGGTCGAAAACTACATCTTTGGAGATCTCTCCACGACTGACAAGGTCTCATTGCCGGAAAACATCAGAATCTTTAGCCCCGTCACCGGCGGGGGAGGTACCATCAAGTTCAACTACACGAGATATCAGGATGTCCGCTCATTCAACCTCGAGTACGTCTTCATTACCAAGGGTATCCTGACTGTGAAATCAATCCTGCCGGGCAAGTCTCCGGAAGTACAGTCAGCTCCTGGTCTGACCCTGCCGAGACTGGAGAACTACACTCAGATTTCTGTCACGCTTGATCCAAAAGAATCCATGCAGTTCTACAGGGCAAGGGGAGACTCGGTGAGGGAGAAGGATCTCCTGGCAAGGAAAGACCTTGCCCAATTCTTCCAGGATCTAATCACTCTGAACGATGGAAAGATCCAATCTCTCGAAGCACAAAAGATCGCATCCCTGACAGAAGTGGATCAAAAGATTGCCAACGCAGCGCAGTCAGCGAGAATCGACTCCATAGAACACGCCCAGCGGGCAGAACTATCGAAGGGAGGATTTACTTCGAATGGCGTGCTCGCTGTTTCTCAGCTAAAGTGGCAAAAAAGCCGGACCTCACTGATGCAACTCCTTGCGAGCCGGTCTGCCACCATTTCGAGGACCTCTCTTGAAATCCGAAAGCTTGCATTGGCTAATCGTCAGCTCAAATCGAAAGCCATCGCAGCCGAAAACCAATCTGAAGTTCATGCAACAGTGAACGGGCTGTTGGTCGACATCCGCCAGGTCCTGCACAATAACAAAACCCAGGTCACCTTCATCATCAAACGATTGAACTGACCACCCACCCCCTCCTTTTCTTAGGAGGGGGCAGGGGGTGGTCGGGGGAGGTCCTCCATGCCCTACATCTGCTCCATCTGCAACTCCATCACACAGAACTTCCAACTCTCCTGTCCCGACTGTGGCCAGTGGAACTCACTCAGGAAGCACCACGGCATCATCATCGACCCATCGTCCCAACCGGTGCCACTGCCCCGTATCGAGTCGTTCGTTGTCCCAAGAATCAGGACACGAATCGACCAACTCGACATTCTCCTGGGCGGTGGATTTGTACCCGGAAGCTCAAGCCTCATCATTGGTCCACCAGGTGCAGGGAAATCCACGCTCGTGATGCAGGTTCTCAAGAAGATGAATACACCGTCACTTTACGTGACCGGAGAAGAG
>PMNP01000190.1 GCA_003161755.1 Ignavibacteriota bacterium
CCGTTGCTGAGCGCAAGACCCGCCGGTCCATTTCCCAACAGCGTTTCCGTCCAGATCGTCCGGACATCTCCAGTGAGAACTTCCTTGTGGGCAGGCGAGGAGTTCAGCAGTACCTCCTTTACACAGTCTCCATCAAGAAGAGCGACCCAGATAAGCGGATAATGCCCCTGATCAACGATGATATTGCCCACTCCGTGCAACAAGTCGTCTTCCGACCCCGCACGAACAAGTATTTGGTTGCATTCAATTGTGGTCTGAAGTGCCCTGTTAAGTTTTGCCAATTCCGACTCGGCGGCCCGTTGGATCGTGACGTCGCGAGTGACCGCATGAATTTCCGACACTACTCCCGACTCATTGTGGCGCACTGCACATACGGTTGTCTCGGTCCAGCAATATGANNCGATGTCACTGCGTCTGCCGCGGCGACCACCACCGGAAGGTCTTCCGGATGAACCAGCGATTTCAGAAAGCCATCCTCAGAGAGCTGCCGCGAATCATAGCCCAGGATGCGATTCGACGCTGGCGAGACGAAGGTTACCTTTCCGTCAGGGGCAAAACGTACCACCATCTCCGACGCGTTGTCGGCAAGCAGATGGTTCTGCCTTTCGCTTTCGGTGAGTCGGCTCTCACGAGCGTTCTTTTCACAAACGACTACTGATACATAGAGGCCAAAGCCTATAAGTATTGTAAATAGTCCAAGGTGCGAAAGCATGCTCAACGCCAATACGGCATCACCTCCGGCAGCAGGATCAGGATGCTGGGCGATCCCCCACATGGCACACATCACGAGCAGTATACCAACCATCGCTGTGTAGAGCGGCGGCCGACGCAACGCTGCCCAAAGCACAGGGAGGACGAGAAATGCTCTTGCGTTGACAAAAAGTGGGATCTGAGCAAGAAAGCCAAACCATGCAACGATACCAGCGGTAATGAACAACGCCACGCTCTCACCGATCACGAGGATTCGGCCTCGCCGGGGCGTTGAAAGTGAAAGCTTCCCGCTGAACACAAACGCAGGCGCAATCGCCATGATGGCCACTGCGTCACCGGTCCACCAAATCGGCCAAAGGGACCAACGACTGGCGGGAGAGAAACCCGCCTCGGCCAGGACCACGAGAAATGAAACAACACCGCTACTTACCACCGATGCAATGATCAGGGTGAGGACGTTGCGTGAGTTCTCAGCTTCTTCAGGTCCGCCCCCACGCGTTGAGCGGATGATCATCGCTGCAAGACACGCCTCCAAAGTACGAGTTGAAATGATGGCACAGCTCAGAGGGAAAGAAATTGCATGCACAACAGATGAAATGATGGAAGACGCGACCGCAGCCACGAGATAGGGAGCCCAGGAGCGCGGACTGACAATCAAGAGCATTCCCGCGAGGACACCGCACGAAGGCCAGAATGTGGTGAGGCCGATCTCTGGAGTGAAAAAGAGAAATCCAGCTTCACCGACAGCAGTGTAGACCAAGAAGAAGACAAGCAGCTTCGTCTTCTCGTTCACATTTGAGAATCTTTCGGGGAACGATAATGCCATTGACACATCTCGTCAGTAGAGGATGACCTACAGTAGAATGTACGATGAAAGTTCGGCAGTCAGGAAATTTTTTGATGGTACGCGGATCTGAAGGTGCCAGGAATGTATTCAATAAACGCAATGCAACAGATATTCTGCGTGATCCAAGACAAGTCAGGGAGACTCATGGGTGAAGGGTCCCGGTCTTGCCGGGAATCACGGCTACTGAATGTGAAAACCTCTACGAGGATACCACAAAAAGGGCAAAACTCGCACCAATTCAGAAGGTCTCAGGTTTCCACCGGTTTTGGCGTTTCCGCGCTCTCCACAGGAAGCCGGACTGGCGGCGGATTATATCCCACGACCGATCCTGCGCGCACACGCGCGAGGTACGGGGAGAGCGTCGTTCCTGGAAGTGTGCGCACATGATCTTCCATGAGCATCGGGCCAACACCGGTTCCCGCACCTATCGTACAGTTCTTACCGATTTCAATCAGCCCATAGCGGAATTTTCCCTGACCCTCATATGCGTGAACAGTGAACCGGGAGTATGCCCCAATGAGTGTGTTGTCACCGATAAAGATCAGCTCAGGCCGGAAGTGATCAAGCCAGACAAGCTGCATGATTTCCACATTTCGCCCAATGTGCACCCCCATGAGTCTGTACAGACGGTTCTTCATTGGCGTCCCCTTGAGCAGGAAGGTAATCCCAACAAACACAACAAGAAAGGCACGCCGCCAGAAGGGGAAATTGACAATCCGCCAATTGATCGCGTCAGGTTCCTCCGGGGCGCCGAGGCCGGATAGGGTATAATGCCTTGCAACCGGCGAAAGGAACGCTTCGAGTTTAGTTCTCCCCTCGACAGTCAGAGGATCAAGAGTCTGCACATCAACTCCCTTCCCATTGGCTGTCTTGCTAATAAACACATCCCGTCTTTTTCTTCGGGCAAGCGTTGCCGCACGGCGGACGATTTCCGTCGTTACGATTCGTATGGCTTCCTCTGGGGTCGCACTATGCATGGAGGGAACTCACTTCAGGTGGAGTTTCTTGAGTTTCGGCGAAATAACAAACCTGCAATACGGCGCATCCGGATGATTGAGAAAATACTCCTGGTGATAATTTTCAGCCGGGTAATAATTCTTGAGAGGTTCGATGGCAGTAACGATCGGATCCTTGAAATCCTTCTGGGCTTGAGCCCGGGATTTTTCCGCAGCCAAGCGCTGGCGTTCATCGTGAAAGAAGATCACCGAGCGGTATTGTTTCCCGACATCAGCACCCTGACGATCGAGTGTCGTTGGGTCATGCGCAGCCCAGAACACCTCCAGCAAACGTTCATAGCTCACCTTGGAAGGATCGTACGTGATTCTGGCAACCTCGGCATGCCCTGTGTTCCCCTCGCATACCTGCTCGTACGTCGGATTTTGGACAGTTCCTCCGGCGTATCCGGCGACGACGGAATCGACCCCAGGGATTCTCTCAAATATTGCTTCAACGCACCAGAAGCATCCTGCACCAAATGTTACCTCTTCATGTTGTGCCATAGGTTTCTCTCCCTCTCCACTTCCGTGCATCATGAGCAATGAAACGATCACGCAGCCTATCATGTCAACTCTCCCTTCTTTCACTCATTCTCACATCTCCTCACACCCCCCTCGCTTCAGAGCAATCGTTCTGCAAGCTCAGCGTATTCTTCCGGAATCTCGATCGGCTTGGCCTTCACGAGCCGCTTCAGGATAATATCCACCCATTCGCGCGATGCCACGATCTCTTTGCACTTAAACACCCGGCGGTCCCCTTTACGTTCAATCGCATAGTCGGAAATCCGCACTTCAAGATTCTGCGTCTCCCCTTTCAACTGGAGGTCAAGCGATATTGATCGTTGGGCAGTATCGATCGAAAACGCTACGACACTGCCAAAATCCTTCACCAGCTCGGCAATTCGCGCACGGAGGAAAAGGGAAAGGATCTTATCTTTCCCTTGCTGCACGAGGCTCATTCAGAACTCCGGTTCATACATTGTATCAAGCACGCAATCAGTGGGGTTCGCTCGGCGCGAGGCTTCCCACGGCCTTTTCCACTTCTTCAAGAATCGTTCCTTGTTTCACCAGTGCTTTCATGGCGTTATGATCCGGATAGAGAGGCCGATCTTCATCAAGATGTTTTACCTGTTTTCGGATGACAGATCGTGCGGTCTCCACTCCGCGCCCGAACGAAAATGTCCGAAAGTCAAGGGCCTGCGCAGCCGCCATGAATTCAATACCCAAAATTCCGCATGCATTGTCAAGGATCTGCTCGTTCTTCAGGGCGGTGTTCATTCCCATCGAGACAAAGTCCTCTTGATCAGCCGCTGCAGGGATGGATTNNGCATGTCGGCGGTGTACTGGCTGAGCATCATCCCTGAGAACATCCCCGCACCACGCGTGAGGAATGCTGGAAGCCCAACGCTCAGAGCGGGATTTGTCAGCCGGTTCAAGCGGCGTTCCGAGAGCACGCACGCCATGGTCAGAGCCGTTCCCACCATCTCCATCGGGAGCGCAACGGGTGTTCCCTGGAAGTTCGCGCCCGTCAGAGTCAGTTTTTCTTCCGCCAGGAATATCGGATTGTCCCCCACGCCATTCAGTTCAGTTTCCACCTGTTTGCAGGCAAACGCAACGGCATCATGTGCAGCGCCAATGACCTGTGGGGTTGAACNNCGATGCATTTCACAATGGCGTTAGCACTTCTGATGGCTCCTGGAAACCCACGCAGTTCGTGGATTCTCCTGTCGTATGGTTTGAGGTTTGCGATCAGGGCTTCCAACGACATTGCACAAGCGATTTCCGCTTGGCGCAGCCATCGGTCGGCATCATAGAGGATGAGCCCGCTCATCGCGGTGAGCACGTTCGACCCGTTGATTGCAGCCAACCCATCGCGGGCCATCAGACCGGGCACCGCGATGCCGGCACTCTGAAGAGCATCGCCTCCGCGCATCCGCACACCCCGATACATCGCTTCACCCTCCCCCATCAACAATAAGGCTATCTGCGCCATGGGCGCAAGATCGCCCGAGGCGCCAACGGATCCCTTTCGACAAACAATCGGGGTGACACCCTTATTGATCATTTCCACAAAGGTCTGTGGGATTTCCAAACGACACCCGGAATGGCCGCGCGCATGGACATTTGCGCGGCTTACCATTGCTGCCCGCACCACTTCGTCGGGAAATGGTTCTCCTATTCCAGCAGCGTGATTATAAATGAGGTAACGCTGAAACTGCTGCACTTGGTCGTCATTCAACACCATTTCAGAGAATTCTCCAATGCCCGTGTTGATACCGTACATAATCTCCCGGGCTCGAATCTTCTCTTCAAGCATGGTCCGACAGTCGCTGATGCGACCAGTCGCCGCGGAAGACAATGCCACGGATTCGCCGTGGCGGGCAATCCTCACCAACTTCTCGATCGTCAACGACGAACCATCCAATACTATGGCCATAGGCGCTTCACCATTACAGGTTGAGATACGGTACAAGACGGCACGAGGGACGCCCGCTGCAGAGAGGTCTGCAAATTCGGAGTCCCTCGTGAGAATCGAACGCGTACATGGAAATTCCTTTCCAGACACACTTCGAAACACATGATCATCAGACAAGCATTGCTTTGATTTCCTGTTCCAGAGAATCCAGCGATACGGTCTTCTGCGCTGTGCGCGAGAGTTTCAACCATTCCTCCCGTTCAACACCCTGAACCGCGCCTTTCTTTTCCTGCAGTTCGGCTCCGAGTTTCAGATTCTTGAGCGTGACAGTCCCCTGGGCAAACTCCTCACTGCCAATGAGTATGGCAATCGGAATTTTCAATCGATCAGCATACTGAAGTTGTTTGCGCAGCCCTTTTTCCTCGCCCAGATAGAGCTCGGCGTTGATACCCGCAGATCGTACACGGCGGGTCAATTGCATGTAATCGGCAAGCCGCACCGGTTCCAT
>PMNP01000269.1:0-2526 GCA_003161755.1 Ignavibacteriota bacterium
TTTGGCGGCTGGCGGTTTGGCGGAGGGTGGTGATACTTGCAGGGACTCTCTTTTCAGTCGCACCTCAGGATCATCTTGAACCTTTTGAGACACTCTTGAACACTTTCCACTTCACTCAGGAGCGAACGAAACGGTTGACTTCTGTTAGATGGCATCTCATGTCCCCGTTCGCGCAGAACTCGTCCCTGCTCCTCCTTCGCACTCATGAGCTGAACCCAGGGAGGCGTTCCGCCGTTTCCGCTCCCGAACATGCAGCTCCAAATCCAGGCAAAGGGATCACGAATGCGTTTCTTCTCGCTTGCCTGCAGCATCAGCGTTACCGCGCGCAGGATGATTTGTGGGAATGTGGCATCACCGTGGAGGAGATTCATTGCCTGATACACGAGCGCTTCACGCTGCGCAGGAGTCCCGCCCACGAATAATCGACGAAGATCCCTTTGTTTCGGCCGCAATTCAAACCGGTTGACATGGTTGCGATTCCAGTCGTCGATGGTCGCATGGACCGCCCGGCAAAACGGTTCGAATTCTGTGACATCTGGTGCATGGGCGACGTAGCCAGATGTGGATAAGTTTTCTTCGATATCTTCCTGGCCATGGTTTTGCTTTTCTTGGTCTTCTCTGATCTCTTTCTGGTTCTTCTTCTGGTCTGGGAGGAAGTTTTCTGCACTTTGTGCGCACATTGTGCGTACATCGCCGATAATTTCTTCGTGTGAAGTTGTTGCATCGTGAGATCTTACAGTCGAAGCATGAGAATGCTCTTGCGGTGGTGTTGTCCGTCGGTGTGTCTCGCGCTTAAGACGTTGGGCATAGGGATCCGCTCGCCGTTCGAATCCCGGACTAAAGATTACCGCGTACGTGTCCCACAATACCTCGTCGATCAGATCGATCTCTGCACAGAAGTCCAAGACCTCCTTTAGTCTCTGCGTGCGGGTGAAGAGCGCCTGTGCAAGCGGCTTGGCGGACAGCACGGCTATTCCACGGAGCGGAGCGGGGTCTACTGAAGGAACGTGAAGCGGCGGATTCTTCATTGCATGAGCGAATTGTTCATCCGCCTCGACTGAGAGACCGATCACTTTGAGATAATACGAATCGTCACTGCGCCCCAGCTCCTCGAGAATCCCCCAATAGATGCCGGCTCCTTCTGCGCCAAAACGTTCGCCGAGGCGCTGAAACTTCGGATCATATTTGGCGGTGCAGTCGTGATGAAACCAGCGCATGGTTACCCTTTGCGAGCAGATTTATAGTTGTGGTTCTTTTTGACGTGAACCCGGCAAGTGTGAGTTGCAGAGCACGGCTTCCCCCCGCCCGACCGATGATCAGGCTGTTGTTCATCCTTTAAGCCGTGCATAGAGTGATTCCACCTCGTCGNNGCGACGAGCGTGAGTATCAGCGCTTTGAGCTTGGACCGTTTTAACAGCGGACTTTCCTTCATGACCCCTTCCATCACCTGTAAGACGGCGATTGCCGTTTGATCCTGGAGTCCTTCACTGTCGAAATCCGGATTCACAAGGTGGGCATTGTGTACGGCCGCGTGCACAAGGGGTTCCAGTCTGAGTCCGAGAACATCGACGGCTTGCTTCTTAAAGTCGCGAAAGAGCCGTTCCATGGTGTGAACGTATTCAGACGGTTCAANNCGTTGGACTTTCCCACCGTCGTGGATGCCGCCTTTGGACGGACTCGCAGAGCTATGAAGGTTAGGGCCGGCAATGGGAGATGACCGCGCCTTCGCGCCGGGAAAGAGAAACAACTCTTCAGATTCATGGCTCTCAGGATCGAGACACTGTGACACCTCTTCTCTCGGGGACTCTTCAGCAGAGTTCATATCACCTGGGGCAGACGGAACAGTGAGAAACCGGGACGACAAACGTTCGGTGTCGAATATTTGCAACCACGCCCGTCTTGGCAAATCCTTCAGACGCAGCAATTCCGAGTTCGATTCAAATGGCACCAGGGTGATCCGCGGCATCGCCTCATCGTCATATTCGCTGATCTCGAGAATGCCGTGCGCACATCCGACGGATGACAGCACAGCCACACGCTGCTTTTGCGTCAACGGGCCGATCTGCATCCTGAGGCATGACGGAGCTTCAAACGTGGCGAGGAATTGACGGAACAGCCGTTCGTCAACTTCAAACAGAGAAACCGATATCTGCGACTCGTTCTGGCAGAGCCACTCGCGGAACTCATTTAATGGTCGGACAGCGCGGCGGCCATGATCGATCGACGCACACAGGGCGACCTGTTTTCCCTGCAGGAAGAGGATATCGAACATCCTGGGTTGATCCCTGTGTCCAACCACAAGGTAGCCAAAGGCATTGTTGGCATGCGCCTCGGGAATTCTGAGGATTTCAAGACGTCCGGCGGAGACATCCTGAATGACGGGGATTGCTCCGGTGAGCATGGTGCGCACTTTCGGATGCTGTGCAAGGAGTATGTAGTATGGAGTAGGGGCTAGGTTTGCAATAGAAACATACACCCTACAATACTTCTCAGAGGAATGTCTGTTGTTGTGTTACTTTCTTTCCG
>PMNP01000269.1:2590-5789 GCA_003161755.1 Ignavibacteriota bacterium
GTTGTAGGTAGAGACCATGGTGTTCGTGTGTAGAAAGTTGGGAGCCGATTACTTTCATGAGTACACAGTACGAACTAGGCAGCAGGTACACACGTATACGCAGCGAGTAGACAGTACGAAGTAGGCAGTATGAAGAAACCATTATGCCGATGGGCATGATCATTTGGTTGCTTCGAAAAGACGAGATTGCCTTACTGCCTTGGTGCATTCATTCCGAGCTCGGTCAAGCTCGATGCGGGTACATTCCACCGGAAGGCGATCGACTTTACCCTGGGCAAAGAGCATCTCATAGTAATCCACGATCATCGCCAGCCGACCCTCTTCCTGATTCAGGAACTTTATCTGATCGGCAAGGTCCAGCCTATTCGCTTCACCATGCAGACTGTCGAGCAGCTGTTTCTGCCGGGCTTGCCCGACTTTAAGACGCGCCTCCTCCACGTTCAGGAGCGCGACGTCATGAGGAGTCCCATCCAACAACTCGGAGAGAGAGAGGCTTATCGTCATCCTGTAGGAATCCGTCGGCAGGACAAGGGTGCCGGATTCGGAAAACAACAGATCGCGTGTCCCGAGCGTGGCCGATAGTTGAATGCGAGGCAGAAGCCGGCGCCAGAATGTGGTTTCGCCGGCCGTTGCCTCAGCTTTGCGCAGTTCGGGAATTGCCAATTGCACTGTGGGCACATTGTCTTGAACGCTTGGTAAATCCTGTGCCACGGCATTCGCGACACAGAACAGCACGGCGATAGAAGTCTTCACACCCCTAACCTCCGATTGTTACCGTTCGTACGATCGTGCCATCTGCTTGGCCCAGCGTGACCACGTTCCGCCAGGAGCCGTCCGGCTGTTCCGTGGTAGTCTGCAACGCACCGTTGGGGAGGCCTGTTGTACGGGTACGCCGGATGAGACCACCGTTGCCGTCGGTGACTTCAGTGATCACGGATCCCGCCTGTGCGAAGCGGCGGCTTTCCTGCGTGACTCCGGTTGTTGTATTGATCGAGCGTGTGACAACAGGAAGACGAAATGTGAATGTCTGGGTACCAGTGCTGCGAGTGACCCGTGTGACAATCGTGTCCATGGATGCGGGGACGACTTCCGTGACGGACCATTGTTCGGCATGATCCGCGCGGAAGTCCGCCTCTGAGGAATAGCTCCAGTTGCCGCTTGCCACGACACCGCCAGGACTGCCATACGACTTTCGCACGGTAATGAGCGGGAGCCCTTTGGGAAAGGTATGTCGTTCGGTGATCACCATCCCCGTTCCTTCCGGCGAGAGCGCGCCATACATGATGACCGTGTCGGCAGTGATCTTCCCCAAGTATTCCCGATGGAGGGGAATATCCGCCGCAGCAATCGCCTCGAGTTCGTCCAGAGCCTCGATGAGATACGCCTGGCCTGTGGAGTCGGATGAATCGTCTTCGCTTGGCCGCGGGGAAATCGGAGCGCTCTCAAATTCCCGCTGGCATCCGGGTACCACGAACAGTGCGAGCATCAGCATGCTGCAAAAGAGGTTTATCAATTGCCGTGGCATGGAGGGGTTCAAAGTGCAGATGGAATACATGGGATGGCCTTTCTGATATGGAATGTTGGAGTTGAGAGTTGTGCGACATGGATTTGCCCCTCAGTAGTGAAAGACGGTCACCGCCGCCTCACTCCGTTCGTTGTCGGCTGTGACGATGCCGACATACCCCCCTGCCGGCGCGAAGCGGCCCATCTGATTATCGCCAAGCCAGGTATGTGCATGGCTGCCCGGGGATTCATTGAGATTCACACAGAGCACCTTCACCAGCGAATCTGCCGTGGTACGGCGTATGAGGATGACGCTGATGCACGAGCTCTTCCGCAATGTGTAATGGAGTTCCGCGTTCCGTTTGAACGAATCGAAGGCGGAAGGAGAAAATCGGACGCTGGTAAGAACAGGGTCCGATGGAGAGGGCATGGAGCAGTGCGGGATGGTAATGCTCGGGGCAATTATCACAAATAGAAGCAAAGCCATGCTCCTCACGTTGTATCTCCTATTCGCTGGAAAAGCAGGGAGAAATTGACAAAGGATGATACATCAGAAACAGCGAGGAGGGAAACAGGAAGATTGTCCTGTTGTCGGTCATGGCATCTTCTTTTGCCAACTCCTGATCTCCCTGTCCGTGATCCCCAGCAGGCGAGCGGCGTGTGACTGCCCGCGTGCCGATTCCAGTGCACGGCGGATGAGCCCGCACTCGATGATTTGCAGTGACTTCTTGAGCGAGAACTCTTTGTGCTCGGCGATGCGCAACAGGATTGTTTGCAATTCCCGTTGTTCACAGGCACCCAATGCTTCAGCGTGCGAGGCGAAGCGTTGGGTCAACTGCATGTGTGCACGGAGTTCGACGAAATTGTCCGTCCATGGGTGCGCAAGCAGCGCGGCGCGGTCGGAGTCTTCAAGATTCTCTGCGAAAAGCTTTAGTACCGACTCCAACTCCGCTTTTCGTTCGCGGAGCGGCGGAAGGACGATTTGCGGATATGAGGCGAAGAGGTCCCGGAGGCACGAAGTGAGCCCCTTCCTNNCTCCTTGCCGCCAGCTCAGTTGGCGAGACAGGAAGAATGATCATTACTCGGGCATTCACGATGTGCAATCCCCTCTTCTCACCGAGCCGCTGCACCATGGAAGAGTCGAGCGCCTGCGCCAGACGTTCCTGACAATACGGTTCCAGGACATTCACATGTTTCAGCACTACCGTAGTTGCGAACTCGAGAATGCTTCGTCGCGGACTTGGAATCTCCGGGATCACTGCGCCGAAGAGCGCGATGCGTTGATCGCGCGGGGTTAGGGTCATCAGATTGAGCACGCGGATATCTTCCGTCTTCAAAGAGCTTAGCGCGTGAATGGCTTTTGCGACAGAAGTCTTTCCGACGCCCGGTTCTCCCACAATGATCACCGGTGCCATGCCAGTTGCGACGTTACGAATTGCGCATTGGAGTGCACGGTTGGATGTCAGCCGGTGGCTGTGGATTGTCGGGACATCTGATGGGTTCATGAGCGGGTGAGTGCGTTATGGCAGGAGATGGTCTCATTGGCAACAGGCGATTAGGCGCATGAGGGAAGGTTTTCTTTTGGACGGCTGGGGGACTTGGAGATGGGGGGACTGGGAGAATGAGGAGATGGGGGGAATTGGAGACTTGGGGACTTGGAGATGGCGCGAGGGAAATGCTTGGAGTAAGTAGTATG
>PMNP01000246.1 GCA_003161755.1 Ignavibacteriota bacterium
TGATTCGTCATGGTATATCTCAAACCCCTTCAAAAAGTCGTTTCGCGAGGATATCGGGGAGACCTGCGTTCTTGATCGCCTCTGCCGCGCCTGCGATGTCGTACGCAACACGCTTGTTTTCGTATTCCCATGTATCGGTGTCAAGAAGACCGAAACTTGATTCAGGATTCCCGTCACGCGGCTGACCCACGCTACCGACATTGACGAGAAAGCGCATATCTTTCCCGAAGGAAAATGTGAGGAGGTCTTCGCCGCACACTACGGGAATGTGTGTGTGGCCGATGAAGCAGACAGGTGTTTTGAATGCACTGAACTGCCGCTCTGCGATTTCAAGAGAAAGGACATACTCCCATTCTTCCGGTCTGAAGGGACAAGCGTGGGCGATCGTACACACTTCTGTATCAACGCGGAGAGGGAGAGAGCCGAGAAAGTCCCTGTTCTCCTTCGTCAGCGCACTACGCGTCCATTCTGATGCCGTCCTGCCTGCCCTGGAAAAGTACTTGGCGGTTGCTTCTTCGAGAATGGCATGGTCATGATTGCCACGGACAACGTGCGTCGATCGCTGACGAAGCAACTCGACGCATTCGTTGGGATTGGCTCCATATCCAACCGTGTCTCCCAGGCAGTATATTTCCTGGACATTCGAAGCGTCGATAACCTCAAGCGTGCTTCGCAACGCCTGTATATTGGAGTGAATGTCAGAGATGACTGCGATCCGCATGGTGTCCTTTCCCTACACATTAAAACAAATCTCCGCTGAAAACCAAGAAAATAATGCTGCTTCCTGCTTTGTCATAGAGGTTTATCGGGGTTTTTCCTATATTCTTTCCGGTCACCATTCCAGATACTTGAGCCTGCCACTCCAATGAGTCGACGTCTTCTGATTGTCTGTATCGCCGCAACAATCGCCACCTCCGCCTTGTACGCCCAGCGCGAACTCGTTCCGGTCGATCATCCGGTCTACCAGTTCCTCCTTCGACAACAAATGGAACGACACATCGACGGGTTTGCGTGGGGAATGCTCCCGCTTTCACGTATGGAAGTGTCCCAATTCCTCCTACAACTTGAGTCCGATTCCACGATAGTCGAGCTTCCAGCTGTCGATGTCGGGCTCTTAAAGGAATACCGCCTTGAGTTTTCTTTCGACCTTGACCATTCTCTGGATTCTTCTCGTTCATTCATCTCTTCGCCATCATTTTCCGACGTGTTCGACGATCACCAACGAAGGTATCTTTATGCCTATGCCGACTCGTCGACGGGCTTGTTTGTGGATGGACTGGGGAGCCTCGTGCACAGGCAATCATGGGGAGATTCACTGGGCAAGAGCGATGTCACGCTGGGTGACCTCGGCGTGAGGGTGAGGGGAACGCTTCATGACAAATTGGGATTTTTTCTCCAGGCCACCAACGGGCGACTGCTTTCGGGCTCACACGATCTTGCTCTGGTGAACCATGCACTTCTGGCAAACCGGAAGTTCAACTCGGACGAAAAGACGTTCTATGATATCACCAAAGGATATCTCCGGTACGATGCGGACTGGGTAAGCCTTATGGCTGGCCGCGAACAATTGCTCTGGGGAATGGGCTTTGGCGACCGGGCAATGTTCTCGGACAATACCGTTCCATTTGATTTTGTTCGGATTGACCNNATTCGTCCATGGAAGCCTTGTTGGTGTAGATTCGTCAGGTCGAACGCTCTCCTCCAAGTACATTGCTGCGCACAGGTTGGAATTCTCCGTGAGCCGTCGAGTAAGGATCGGATTTGGCGAGGCTGTGCTTTACAGCAATCAGCCAATCCATTTTGCGCTGTTCAACCCCCTCACGTTCTTGACCAGCGCTGAACTTTCGACCGAAGAACCGCAGGGGGGTGACGATGCACACAACTCGCTCATCTGGCTCGATTTCGAAGCGTACCCTTTAAGGGATGTGCGGATGTTCGGCTCGCTGCTGATTGACGATCTAAAGTTCAGTGTTATCAAAGATACTTCCGTTGCAGGCAATACGAATAAGCTGGCCTGGCAGGGTGGGGTGGAGTGGACCAGTCCATTCTCGCTGCCTGCGCTCTTGCTCTCAATCGAATACACCCGCATCAACCCTTTTGTTCTTTCGCATTGGACAGATATCAATTCCTACACAAATTGGAACTTGTCGCTTGGGCCGTCACTTCCACCCAACAGTGATGAGTGGATGTTGGGGGCCGACTATGATGTCACGTCCAGGTTATCAGCAAGTCTTCGTCTTCGGTTCCAACGAAGCGGTGAAAATGTCACAGACTCTCTCGGCAATGTTATCTTTGATGCCGGGTCCGACCTTCTTCACGGAAAAAACGCTCTCGTCCATCCCAATCGTTTTCTTCAGGGGACAAGGGTCAACCGCACGATCGGCAGTCTTCGCGTTGAGTGGCAGCCGGTGTTGCAATATTTCGTGGCTCTCGAGGCTTGGGGACGCTCGCTCCGTATCCCTTCAAGGTCGTCGACCTTTAACGATGCAACCGTCGCATTGAGTGTGCGAGTGGAATACTAATCCCTCATCCACTCCGTCTTACTGAAACGATTCACCCTGATCTCGTTTCAGCTCCATCAAAGCCATAGCGGCTCCTGCGGCCCAGCTTATTACTTTTATCTCGCCTGAACGCAATACATCGTCCAATTCATTTGTCGTCAGGAACAGCAATTCCTGTTCCTCCAAATCTCCCCCGGATGGTTCGCTCGTTTTCATTGCTTCCAACGCGAGATAAAGGTGGGCGTTTCCGGCTCCGTGGTTTCCGTCGACAACGAAACTACCGAGATGCTTCCATTGAGCCGACTCGAACCCTGTTTCCTCAAGGAGTTCTCTCTTGGCAGCTGCCAGCGGATCTTCTCCTGACTCGAGATATCCACCCACAGGCGCAATTCCTATCCCCTTGATAGCATACTTTGGCTGTCGGAAACACAACACTTTGTCTTCGGTCGTGACAGCAAAAACATTGACAAAGTCAGGGGAAATAATCCACGGCCACTCTGAAAGGATTTTGCCCACAGGAAGCCGAATCGTGTGGTTTTCCACCTGCAGCCATTTGCTGTGGTTCAAAATCAGGGTTCGGGTCAATGTTATCCATGTTTTCATACTATTCTCCGGGGATCTTGAGCCGGGCTCAACCTTGGGGCGATGTTCCAGATTTGTCTTGCATTATGTCGAGGAAATCAACACATTCATTCTCTCCATCGGGCGTTTGAGGTTCAGGTGGCCAGTGGAGGTGCAAAAGAGGAGCACGCGAAAATATGCCAAACCGCAACGACGACGCTATTCTGCACAGTCCTAATCGTCGAAGAGCAAAGTCACTCGATGACCAACGGGAACTTGGTTCCGCCAACACCAAAGCGGCGCCAGAAAGTGATCTCTCAAGGTCTTCAGGTCACGGAGGCTTTCCCTGTCCTGAGGATCCTACAAAGAACTGTGTGGAATGTGCCGACTTTGATGAATGCGCTTATCCCGACAGGAGGTCTTCGCTGAAGACCATCGGGCTTCCGATTTCTCTTGGTCTCCTCGCTTTGGCCGCGACTGCGTTCTTCCTCATGCGTGGCTGACAACTTCTACCCGACTGAAAGATTGTGGCTCGATGTGAAAACATCGGAAGTCATCACTCGCACATGTTCGAGCCAAGCGCCTCGCTGTTGAGCAGTGCTGGTAACAACAACGCTGAACGTTTCCCGAACAAACCTTCCTTTGCAACATAACCCAAAGACGCAATCCTTCCACATCTGTTCGAGAGGATCTCCGAATGATTCCTGTTCCCGGGAGTCCGGCGTGTTCGATGTGTTGAACACGAGGGCGGCGCGAATTTTCAGAAGCTTCTGTGGGACTCCTCCTCCACTGTCTCCCTCGATGAACTCATAGGCGACACCAGGCCGCAGCACTCTATCGACCCACCCTTTGAGAATTGCCGGTGGTTGTCCCCACCAGTTTGGATGGACGATGATGATGCCGTCTGCTTCGGAAATTTCCCTGCAGTGGGCTTTGACAAATTCGGGAAGAACTGCATTTCTCGGGATTTCCTCGAGAGGTAAAATGGGGTCAAAAGCTTCGGCATAAAGGTCATGCATGCAAACGGCATGGCCGTCGTGCTGCAGTTGTTGGGCAGCGGCATGGGCAATTGCATGATTGAAGCTGTTCTTGTCAGGATGGGCAAGGATGACAGAAATCTGCATTGGGGAAAAATCCGTAAAGGTGTGGGAAGAAGCGCGTCTTAGGAAGAATCAAGAATCGGAGATGTGGACGGACACTACGCTTGTTTTGCTGCTCCGGCAACGGGCAAAAGGAGACTCATGTCCGGGTCCTTGCACTCCTCGGCCCCAAATTCATCAAGAAAAGCTCTAAAGCCGTCGTGTTCGGTCCTTAGGAAATACAGGCTCTGGTTCTTGGTGGAGTCTTGTTTCTGACGCCAGAGGGCAGAACTCGGACTGCCGGATTCGTGGTCCAGTATAACATCGAGGAATTTCTCTGTAAGATGAAGCTCCTCGGATGCCGGTTCGTCGAGTATGATCCTGTACCAGGGCATGAGCACACTGTAGATGTGGGTTGGGGTCTGAATGTCGACGTCGTCCCCTTAAAGTACGCCTCCCAAGCGGTAAATGCAACTTCGTGGGGCGCCAGGGCTGGGGATCTCTGTGCTAGCGCTGAATATTCAGGATACGCCTTTTGTACGCGTCCTCAAGTTCTTCATCGCAAGAACTTCCAGAGCGAACGTCCGGTCACCATCACAACTGATACGGCGGGGTGCTTTGAGCCGGCGAATTTCAAAACCCAACTTTTCATACAGATTCACAATCCTCTCTGTCGCTTGATTTGATACGACCACCGGCCCCTTGTGTTTCGCCAGCCACTCGGCAAGACGTACCTGGTCATCCCACTTGAAATCTTCCTTCGAGTATTTTGTAAACTCGACGTCATACGGGGGATCCGCATAAACGAAGTCGGTTTTCCTTAGGCGAATTGCTCTGAAATCCCCGCAAGTTAGCTCCCATGATTTGAATGTGGATTTATAGGGAGTGAAATCACGGGTGTAGGTGATTCTCTTGTATTTACCAAAAGGGACATTGAATTCTCCCTTATTGTTGAAGCGGCAGAGTCCGTTGAAACATGTCCGATTAAGATAATAGAACAATGCGGCAGCCTCTTGAGAGTCGGCACCGCCGTTTGTGATGAGCTGGTTGAATCGCCTTCGATGATGGTCGAAGACGGTTCGATCGTTCTCCATTGTGAGCGTCGTTACCAGCCCTTTTTTGAGCCATCGGTAAAAATTGATGGCATGAGGGTTAATGTCGTTGAGCAGGACATGGTCAGGCAGGAGACCGAGCGAGACCGCGAGACCTCCGCACATTGGTTCAACCAAACGGCAGGTCCTATGCGGTTCCCAGAGAGAAAGAAGACGAGGTACAAGCCATCTCTTACCACCGGCCCATTTTAAGGGAGGCCGAACAGTTTGGTTCACATTGCCATCCTACGGATGATTCAAAGGAGTGACATCAATGTGGCAAGATAACCGTGGAAAGGCAAGAAGCAGGAGGACTATGGACAAGCGCTTAGGATCGTGAGGTTGGAGAAATGAAAGAAAACGGAAGAGCCTGCTCATGAACCGAGCGCATACCAATCGACAATTGTCCATCGACAATCCACAATTGTCAATCGCTGTGCGCCTGGAGGGATTTGAACCCCCAACCTTCTGATCCGTAGTCAGGTACTCTATCCAATTGAGCTACAGGCGCGCCAATACGGTCATAAATATACCCAAATAGCCACGGATTTGCAAGCTTCGGGACTTCAGCCGGAAAACTCCCCCGATTGATCCATTTTGCTTCTCCATTACTGTTTGGTTATCTTTTTTCGCGATCGAGATCATGACCGCCTGTTTCATGGCCTCGTCAGTATCTGTCTACGACCAATTCTCAGAGTGCACGCTCATGAAAGTTGTCAGTTGGAACAAGTGGAAGTTGCTCGTTTCGTTTTTGTGTGTCTGTTCCATCACCCCACTGATCTCTCAGGAGAAGAAGCGATTAACGTTCGAACAGATTTTTCTTGGCGCGGGGCCGCACCTTTCGGAGCCGCTGCCCGCCTGTCGGGGTTGGAAGGATGACACTCACTATCTGCTCGCAAAGCAACCAGGCGGTGGCGTTGTTTCTGTCGATGAGGCTCATGGTCAGGAAACACCATACCATGACCTCAGCGCATTCAAGGGCATTGCTGATTCTTCGATTTCCCTCAACGCTCCGGAAACTGTGACGGAGGACTGGAGTGTCGCAGCGTACCGAATCGCGGACACGTTGTATGTCCTCAACACTCACGCCAAAACCTTCAAACGCCTCTTGGCTGGCAGAGGGGAAATACAAAACCCACTGCTCTCCCCAGACGGCCGCTATGTTGCCTTTACGCGTCACGGCGACTTGTACGCCATCGAAACAGACACTGGCAGGGAACTGCGTTGCACCCATGACGGATCAGACGTTATCTATAATGGATGGGCTTCGTGGGTATATTATGAAGAGATTCTCGGCCGCGAATCACGCTACCGCGCATTCTGGTGGTCGCCAGACAGCCGGCGAATTGCATTGTATCGATTTGATGACACACACGTCCCAGTCTATCCCCTCTTTGACAATTCAGGCGTCCATGGCACGGAGATACGCACGCACTATCCGCAGCCAGGGGATCCGAATCCGCAGGTAAGGATAGGTTTTGTGGATATGAACAACGGCATCGTCACATGGTCGGATTTCAACGCGAATGACGATCAGTACTTCGGAAAACCCTACTGGACTCCCGATAGCAAACAGCTTTTGGTCCAATGGATGGACAGGCCGCAGAAGAATCTGAAGATTGTTGCTGTAAATCCATTGAACGGAACTCGCTATGAAATCTATCATGACCGGCAGGAAACGTGGGTTGACTGGATTGAGGATCTTGTCTTTCTCAAGGATGGATTTGTGATGTTGAGTGATGCCGACGGATGGATGCACGCGTATTTGTATGGCATGGATGGGAGGCTGAGACAACGGCTGACTTCGGGTCCATGGAGTGTCACAGCGATCAACAGAGTCGATGAGGTCCACGGCCGTGTGTTGTTCTCTGCACGCAAGGAGGAGTCCACCCGAACAGACCTCTACAGCGTGAGTTTCAATGGAACCGGCCTGCTCCGACTTACTTCCGGGGATTTCTCGAACGACTGCAATGTATCGCCTACCGGGAGGTACTTTATTACGACGTATTCCAACATCCAGACGCCGGGACGTATGGCACTGTGTGACAGCTCCGGCCGTATTGTCCGANNAGGAGTTCGGTCTATGGCGAATACACGCTTGCCCATCCTGAGCTTCTCCGCGTCACAACGGATGATGGCTACTCGCTTCCTGTTTCGATCACCCTCCCTTTTGACTTTGACACGACGAAGAGATACCCGGTTCTCATCTCGGTGTATGGCGGGCCAGATGGAGGGACTGTCCACGATCGCTGGGGGGGGATCGGAAATCAGTGGCTTGCGATGGAGGGGGTAATCCAGGTCGCAATGGACCATCGGGGCTCCGGACACTTCGGCAAAAAAGGCGTAGCCCTGATGTATCGGAGTCTTGGCAGGTGGGAAATGCACGACTACATCGAGGTCGCAAAGTGGCTTCGCGCGAAATCCTATGTCGACACGAACAGAATATGCATTACCGGCGCAAGCTACGGAGGCTACGTTGCATGTATGGGGCTGACGGAGGGATCAAGGTACTTTTCATACGGCCTGGCACTCTTNNCGTACGACACCCATTACACAGAGCGGTATATGGGAACCCCAGCCGAAAATCCCGAGGGCTACTGTTACGGGTCTGTCATCGCCCATGCTCCTCAATATCGGGGATTGCTCAAAATTGTTCACGGAACAACAGACGACAACGTGCATTTACAGAATACTCTGCAACTCATCGACACGCTGGAAAATCTGGGGAAACACGTCGAACTCGTGCTGTATCCCAATCAGAAACATGGGTGGAGGGCGCAAAAAGGAGATCATCTGCGGGATGAGACGTATCGGTTTTATTACGAGACACTCATTCGAAAGCCCTTTCCCCAACAACTGTTCGAAGAACCTTGAGTATTGATACTGTGGATGTGAAATGGCAATCAAACCAAAATTCAAATTTGGCAACTCGAAATTGGAAATTCCATGTCTTTCCTCCAGGAAAAAATCGCCCAGGCAAAGCTCCTCTTGAAGGAGTTCTCTGTTGACTGCTGGCTTACGTATGTGCGGGAAACCGGTCTGAACGGTTNNCGATTCTGATGTGACGTGGCACTCGGCTTTTATCATAACGGCCCGGGGGGAATCCGTTGCTATTGTTGGTTCGCTTGAACGGGCAGCGATCCTGGATACCCATGCCTACGACCGGGTGGAGGGGTACGTCAAGAGTTTCAGCGATCCCTTCTTGGCGTATCTCAAAGAGTTGAACCCACAATCAATTGCCGTGAATTACTCCGTAGAGAGCGAGATCTGTGATGGACTGACACACGGCATGTATCTGCACTTGCGGGAACTGCTTGCTTCGATAGGGATGGCCGAGCGTCTCTGTCCGGCAGAACGAATCATTTCTGCCCTACGACAAAGAAAAAGTTCTTCTGAAATTGCGGTCATGAAGGAAGCCATCCAAAAGACTCTTGAAATCTACGAAGAGGTGAGAGCGGAGATCAAGCCGGGAATCTCGGAAAAAGCCCTGGCTGAGTTTATGCAGGAAAGAGTGAGGGCTGCAGGGGCAACGTTTGCCTGGGATCCCGGGACCTGCCCATCAGTCTTCACCGGTCCCGAAACTGCCGGGGCACACTACGGTCCAACCGACAGGTTGGTCGAGAGGGGACACGTCGTGAACATGGATTTCGGCGTCAAGTGGGAAGGGTACTGTTCCGACTTGCAAAGGACATACTATATCCGGCGTGAAGGCGAGGTTGATGCGCCTGAACCCGTACGACGGGGATTTGCCACCATTGTCCGTTCGATCGAAGCGGCGCGGTCTGTTTTGCATCCAGGTGTGCAGGGAATTGCTGTGGATTCCGCGGCACGATCCATTATTACCAATGCGGGGTATGAAGAATTCCCGCACGCACTTGGCCACCAGGTCGGACGGTTCGCCCATGATGGCACTGCGCTGCTGGCGCCAGCATGGGAGAAATACGGTGCAAAACCGTTCGAGCCGATCGAAGAAGGGATGGTCTTCACGATAGAGCCCCGCCTCACAGTTCCCAGGTTTGGTGTGGTCACGATCGAGGAAATGGTTCTTGTTGGTGCCCGTGGGGCAGAATATCTTTCAAGTCCTCAAAAAGAGCTGTACGTGATCTGAGGATGGAGAAACACACCGGTCTAGTTGGAGGAAACTGTATGCGCATTGTGGTCTTGGATGGCTTCACGCTCAACCCCGGCGATCTCCAATGGGATCCTCTTTATGAATTGGGAGAGTGCACGATCCACGACCGTACATCCCCTGAATTGGTTGTGGCTCGGAGCGCGGAAGCAGGAATTATCCTTACCAACAAGGTGGTTCTCACGCGGGACCACATCCTCCAGCTTCCCACACTCAAGTACATTGGAGTCCTGGCGACAGGCTACAATGTTGTCGACATTGGAGGTGCACGCGAACGCGGGATCGTCGTGACGAATGTCCCTTCTTACGGTACGGATTCTGTTGCACAACTTGTCTTTGCTCATATTCTCAACCTCACGCACGCTGTTGAAACCTACTCCTTGA
This sequence comes from Ignavibacteriota bacterium, assembly GCA_003161755.1. Next base: position 9,746 of record PMNP01000246.1, read on the forward strand.
ATGTACGAGGAGGCCGCTGGTCGGCTTCTCCTGACTTTAGCTATCAGGAGTGTTCCCTTCAGGAATTGGCGGGTCTCACGATGGGGATCGTCGGACTGGGAACTATCGGAAGGGCCGTTGCACGCATCGCTGAGGCTTTCGGAATGTGCGTCATCGCGACAGGGGGAACACCGTCCGACGTGGGGAACGTGATGATGGTGCCTATCGACGAGGTGTTTCGTGAGAGCGATATTGTGAGTCTGCATTGTCCGTTAACTGAACAAACGCGCAACCTGGTCAACAGGCAGAGNNATCGGCGGAGCGGGAGTAGATGTGTTGTCAACTGAACCGCCTTTAGCGTCAAACCCTCTTCTCTCTGCAAAGCACTGTTGCCTGACACCACATATTGGCTGGGCAACGTTGTCTGCGCGAAGGAGGCTTCTTGCAATCGCCATTGCCAACATCCGTGCTTTTCTTGCTGGTTCGCCAGACAATGTTGTGAGCTGACTGACAAGTTGCCCATACGGGAACGGAATGACGATAGAGGATTTCGGTCTGTTTGCCTTTGCTTCACTCATGTTGAATGTCACTCCCGGCAACGACATGCTGTTCGTCTTTTCCAGGAGCATTTCCCTGGGAGTGCGGACTGGATCGGTTGCAGCGCTCGGCATCGGCTTTGGAACGATTGTTCATATTACTGTGACCGCTATGGGATTATCTGCTCTCCTTGCGAGCGCCCCCTCTGCCCTCAAATTCGTGAAGTACACGGGAGCCGCCTATCTGATTTATCTGGGAATCCGCGCCTGGCTATCACCTTCCATGATGTTCAAGAGCGAGCAACAGGTTCGTCCGATCCGATATCGTGCGGTGTTGCTCCAGGGTGTTCTTACCAATGTCCTGAACCCAAAGGTGGCGTTGTTCTTTTTGGCGTTCCTTCCGCAGTTTGTCAATCCCCTGCTTCCGGGGTATGCCTGGAAGATCATAGGTCTTGGTCTTTGGTTTGATTTTTCGGGAACGATGGTAAATCTTTGCGTAGTGCAGGTTGCCAACCCGATTCAGCAGTCGTTGGCAAAGTTTGACTCCTGGGCAACCTGGCAGGGGTGGATCACAGGCGGAATACTCGTGATTCTTGGGCTGCGACTTGCGCTCTGAATAGGCAATACCCAACGCAGGCTTCCCGGCCTTAGATGTCTTTGTGTGAGCAGAGAGGGTGTTCCATCTAGAGCAGAGTCACTCTTTCGAAAGAGGGGCATTGCCCGCCAGGGTCGTTCCGCTTGTTGTCTTGCATCCAACTATTGCCCCCTTCCCTTATGGGTGTTTTCCGCTGAAAAACCCACCAGAATCCCAGATTTTACAAAAACTTTATTTTTCTCTTGACAATGACGAGAAAAACCTTACTTTCTAAGAAGAATGTGACAGACTACCTAATAGATTAAGGAACCTTTACCGCTCGTCCTTAGTTGGTAAAGACAGGCAGGGAGAGGAACCAGGTCAGTCTCACAACGTCACAAGAACCCACAAATGAAACTCTATGCTATGAAAAAAATCGAGGCGATCATACGTCCGCACAAACTCGACGAAGTCAGGGAGGCCTTGCTCGAAATTGGTGTCAGAGGCATGACCATTCTTGAAGTCAGGGGGTTTGGGCGGCAGCGGGGGCACAAAGAAGTCTACCGAGGTTCGGAGTACCAGATTGACTTTCTCCCGAAGACAAAATTTGAGGTTGTTGTGGCAGATAATGTCGTGGAAAAAGTCGTCAATGCTGTTGTAAAAGCGTCCCGGACGGGGGAAGTGGGGGATGGGAAGATCTTCGTGTCGACCATTGACGAAGCGGTCCGGGTCAGGACCAATGAAGCCGGTGAAAGCGCACTTTAATCCAATAACCAGTCACTTCAATCGAAAGGAAGAGCATGAACACGCGATTCAACATCCTGCACATTGTGGTCTCGGTGCTGTTTGTGTGGGCGGCGAGTTTGGTTGGGACTGCATTCGGTCAGACCAAAGATTCAGCGTCGGCCGATACGCCCGTTGTTGTCGGCGGATACGTCGACACGTACTTCAGCTGGAATTTCGACAAGCCCACAACCCATATCAACCAGTTTCGCAATTTTGATGTGACAGAGAATTCCTTCACCGTCGCAAACGCAGAAATCTCCGTCACCAAGGCTCCTGCTCCGGTAGGATTCAGGGTCGATGCCGATTTCGGGCCGACCAACGACATCGTGCAGAGCGGAGCTACAGCCTCGTTTGCCAATATCGGGCAGGCTTATGTCACCTACGTGATTCCCGTGGGCAAAGGGCTCACAGTCGACGGCGGCAAATTTGTCACGCACATGGGGAGCGAAGTGATCAAGGCGAAGGATGATATGAATTACAGCCGATCATTGCAGTTTGCTCTTGCAATTCCCTATTACCATCTTGGCGTCCGGGGAAGCTACCCTGTGTCGGATAAGCTCACATTGAATGGGTACGTGTACAACTCGTACAACGGATTGACCGTGAACCGAGGAAAAACCTTTGGCTTGGAGGCCGCTGTCACAGCTTCCGACAAACTTTCCCTGATTGGAAACTGGATTGGCGGGCCTGCTGTTCCCGATACCATTAGCAAAAAATTCCGCAATGTCGGCGAACTCATTGTCAGCTATGCCGCAACTGAAAAGCTGNNATGGCATGGCGGAAATCTGGAAAGGGGTTGCTTTGTATGTAAAATACGCCACCTGCGACAATTCTTCCCTAACGGTGCGTGGTGAAGTCTATAGCGATCCCCAGGGATTCACAACAGCCGTGCCGGGAGGAGTGGATATGTGGGAGGCGACGGTGACCTACGAATATAAACCGGTGTCAAACCTGATCCTCCGTGGCGAATACCGCTACGACAATGTAACGACAGACAACGTATTGCTGTATGATGGTGTGAATGGGCCTTTTACCCGGCCGAACCAGGCAACGCTGGATATCGCTGCAATCGTAGTCTACTAGACTAACTGTAAAAGGAATGGGGTTTTGCAGGAAGACGGCATGGGAGCGTCGCTGTGTATCGCATAGGCATGGCGGCGCTCCTGTCTTGTAGAGGATATCCTCCAGTCGCACTCATGAAGTTGACAATACTCCTCCGCAACCGTATCTTGTCCCTGGAGGAAGTGTTCACGTTCCCAGCAATGTCCGATCCTGCTTCCCAAAGAAACACATCGTGAATTGAAGAGTTGTATTGAATCCGCATTCCCATTGATCTCTCATAGTTTCATCATGATGGCCTCGCAGCGGAAGTACCCATGCTCGAATGGAATAGTTCGCTCATCGTGCATCATCCCGATATCGATCGTCAACACCTCGAAATGGTGGTTCTGCTGAACCTTCTGAACAAGGCTGTACGCGAACACCGATCCCGTCAACTCGTTGGATCTCTTTTGGATGACCTCCTCGTTCATACCCGCCATCACTTTGCATCGGAAGAACAGATCATGGCGTCGCTGGGATGTCCAGGGCTGGATGACCATTGCGCAATGCATCGCACCCTTGATGCCCAGCTTGTTGATGTGCGCGCCGGGTTTCAGAATAGTGGCGGTGCAATCTCCCTTGATCTGCTCGACTATCTGAAAAACTGGTTCGTCACGCACATCACGGAAATGGATGCACCTTCGTTTATGGCCGCCGTTCAGGACCCAACACGGTGATTTGCAGGGCGGTACTATTCAAGAATTGCGACAGAGAAGCCAGCTGACTGAATACACACCCTGTAGAAAATCTGATATTTTTGCCCTTCGCGGCCGCCGTCCAGCCTTCGTTGTTTCTCTCAAGAACTAAACTCCTCTTTTAGACGTTCAATAAGATAGTCAAACCGGTACTCTCGTACTGAACGTCATCACGAGTTCATTCCTCATAGCAAAACGCTCCTTTGCAGGCTTTGTTGCTTTTCCCACTCAAACTTGGNNGGATACGTCTCTGCGTGTTGTCCGCCGTGCTGCCGGTGTGTTTCTTGGTCGTTCTCGCCGAAGCGCAGACCGATAGCACATCTCCCGTATCCTCGACGGGCGAAGTTCATGGATCCATTGTGATCACAAAAGCCGATGAAATGCGCGACGAATCTGTGCGGACGGGGTTATTTGGGCGATACGCTGCCGGGCAAGGGCGAGAAGGGTCGTTGCTCATGCATGCCGCTGATACACTGGAAGTGCCGTTGTCGGAAAAAGCGGCCGTGTACCTGGAAGGTGAAGGGTTGAGCCTGCATCAATACCCGCCGAGTAACAGGGAGCCTGCGCTCGACCAAAGAAATATGCAGTTTCATCCCCAGGTTCTTCCCATCCTTGCCGGCACCACGGTGCGATTCCCCAACAGGGATCATCTGTTCCACAATGTGTTTTCGTACTCCCAGGCAAAGGAATTTGATCTCGGTCGATACCCGATCAATGATTCTCGCTCAGTGACATTTGACAAACCAGGGGTTGTTCGAGTGTATTGTGACATTCATTCGAACATGAATGCCATCATCCTGGTGTTGCCGCATCCGTACTTTGCCACTCCCGATGATGAAGGGCGGTATCAGATACGTCATGTGCCTCCCGGGAGGTATACGCTGGTGCTCTGGTGTGGGAGAGAGATCGTTNNGTTGCGCAACGTACGGTGACGATAAGACAGGATGAGTCCATCGAAGAGAATTTCACCCACTGATGACCAGCATGAGGAAAGTCAGAAGAATCGTGTCGGCAATGCTCCTGCTACTTCCCGTTACCGGAGGGGCTCAGGTGTTTCTGAGTGGACAGAGCGCTGCTGATTTCGTAAAAAGCTCCCCCGATGAAACACAACTTGCTGTCAATGGTGGAAGGCCGACCTTTGGATGGCAATCGCACCTCTTTGTGGACGGGATGGTGAACGAAAACGTTGGTGCGCTGGTCAACATCAGAGTCACCAACACTCAGACGGTCATTGTTGATTACGCTGCTATCAAGTTGACCAATCTAACGCCGCTTCAACTCTCTTTTCAGGCAGGAAAATTTGATCTTCCGTTCGGCAACCTTGCTGATCGTCGCTTCCCGAGGAACAACCCCTTGTATGGCATCCCCCTCATCTACACCTATGCCACATCACTGAAGAACTACGTGATGACCCGTGCCGAATTACTTTCCTTGAGGGGGCGTGGCGCAGGCATGCCGCTGCTTGACAACGGCATCTACGCTGATGGAGCCATGGTCTTCGGCTCATGGGGAATTCTGGATTACGCGGCTGCAGTTTCAGCAGGGACCGTCAGCACTGCCTCCTACAGCGGCGCAAATGTCAACAGCGACCTGACAAAAACGTTCCGGGTTGCGCTTACCCCGCTGACCGGACTCGTGATTGGTGCAGGATATTCTTGGGGTGCGTACCTCGCCGAATCGGACTATGTCCCGGCGTGGCTGTCAAACGTCAATGAGTATCAGCAACGGACCGCTGAAATGGATTTTAAATTCAGTCGTGGACATGCCGTAGTGGATGGCGAAGGGGTCTACAATGTCTGGGAAGCCCCGTTTCAGAGCGGCGATCAAAACCTGTCCGCATTTGGATACACTCTCGAAGGAAAATACACTCTGTTCCCCCGGTTCTACGCGGCGCTCAGGGTAAGCGGTCTTCGGTTTGGATTGATCGACACGGGAAGCGAATTGGATCGGTGGGACTACAACGTGAACGAGTGGGAGGGGGGAATTGGATATTTCCTGTACAAGGATGTGCTCCTGAAATTCGTCAGACGCGAGACCAGAACGTACGGCGGCTCGCGTCCCCGAGACGGTCTCACTGCGGTTCAACTTGTCGTGGCCTACTGATGACGTTCCGCAACAAAATATTGTTCTCCATCTGGGGGGTGGTACTCAGTCTTCTCGTCATCACGTTCTTCCTTATCTATTACTGGACCCAGGATAGGGTCAACAAGACGTTTTCCGATGAGCTCCGAAGCGAATATTCCACAGTCTCGGTGTATGAAAAACTTCACGCGGAACAGCTTATCCGGGCGTGCATTGTCGTGGCGGAATCGCCAAGGCTTCGTGCCGTCGTGGAAATCGGAGATGTGAAGACCGCGCTCCAGTTAATGCAGGATCTGTATCAAACCACGCTGAGCCCTGTGTTCATGCTTACCGACAAACACGGTAAGCCAATCGTCCAATTGTTGCATGGCCGGCAGGAGACATGGGATGTCTCCGGCGCACCTTCAGTCGATCAGGCGGTGAAGTTTGTCGCGTCATCGGATACCTGGGCGGTGTATGGGGAGGTGTTTAGGGTCGTCTCCGTGCCTATTGTTGTGGAAACAGAGCTACTGGGAACTCTGACTATCGGCTTTGCGATCAGTGAAGATGACATAGCCGCCCTCAAGCGTGCCACCAACAGCGATCTCCTGCTGGTAAACAAAGGCTCCACGATCCTTTCAACCCTCGATCCGATCACGTCTCACGCCCTTCTGCCAATTATTCACGGGCTCCGCTGGTCGAATCCGGGCGCGGGGATGGACAGTGCGGGAAGCGACATCAACGTGACGACTCCAGAGGAAACCTACGTTGGGAGATCCTACAGGCTTGATCAATCGATGAAGGCGGATTCCGGAGGCATCCGGTACCTCCTTGTGAAATCCATGACACGCGAAATGCAGCAATCGATGGCCTCGATCATGCAGACGTTTGGAATCGTTTCCCTGGTGTTCCTGGCACTGACAACGATCATCGGGCTGGTTATCTCTCACGGAATCACCCGACCGATACAGCATCTGGTCAAAGGCACCACTGCGATCAGTCAGGGCAACTACGGCTATGTGTTCCAGATCCATGGGAGGGATGAACTGAGCGTGCTTGCGCAGCGCTTCCAGGAGATGAGCCTCTCCCTGAAAGAGAAAATTACCCAGTTGGGAAAACTGAATCAGGATCTCCTGGAACGCAACAGTGATCTGGATGAAACTCTCCGCCAACTGCAGGCTGCGCAGGAAAACCTTGTCCGCAGTGAGCGTTTGGCGGCGACGGGGAAGCTTACTGCGCAACTGGCGCATGAAATTAACAATCCCATCCACAATATTCAGAGTTGTCTGAAAACCGCTCTTAATCGCCTTCCGGAGGAAACGAGAGGCCGCGATTTGATCGAGGTGGCATTCGACGAGGTCAACAGGCTCTCCCGGTTGACAGGACAAATGCTTGACCTGTATAGGGCTTCGATGGTAAAGGAAGATCTGAAACCGACTGATCTGAGAGAAGTGATCGAGAGCGTTGTGAACGTGACTCAGCAGGAATTGCAGGAGAGCGGGATAGCCCTGCATCTTCATATTGACCCCGACCTTCCCCACATTCCTGGTTCCCGGGACAAACTGCAGCAGGTGCTCATCAACCTTGTATCCAACGCTCGCGATGCGATGCCGCAAGGGGGTATCCTTGAGATTGCCGCCCTAAGACAGGGGCCGACTGTCAGAATGCAGGTTCGCGACAGTGGCGTCGGGATTCCCAAGGAAAACCTTAGCCGGGTCTTTGACGCATTCTTCACGACGAAGGGCAAAGTGAGCGGCGTTGGGCTTGGGCTTTCTGTCAGTTACGGCATCATTAGTCAGCACCGTGGTACAATCGAAGTAGCGAGCGAGGTCGGCCGAGGATCAACATTCACGGTGGTTCTCCCGTACGAAGGATGACATGGCAGAAAAAAGAAAAAAGAAAATCCTGATTGCCGATGACGACTTTGCGTTTCGAGTGGCGACACTGGCGCTTCTGCAAGACCACGGATACTCGACAGGCGTTGCCGCAAACGGCGAGGAGGCAATGCTCAAACTCGCAGAACAACGATTCGACCTGGTGCTGTCGGATCTCGTCATGCCCGGGACGAACGGCATTCAACTCCTTCAACGAATCAAAAGCACCCGGCCTGAGATCGGCGTTATTATTCTCACCGGATTTGCGTCCATCGGAACGGCAGTCGAGGCCATGAGGATGGGGGCGCGCGACTACGTGACGAAACCGTGTGGAAATGATGAACTACTGATCAAAGTGCAAAAAGCTCTGGACGAACAGCAGAAGGAGCAGGAACTCCTTGCCCTCCGGTCGGAAGTCCGGGAGATGTACACGTTTGGCAACATCATCGGCCAGAACAGTAAGATGCGTGAATTGTACAAGTTGATCGAACAGGTTGCCGGCACAGATGTACCGGCGCTCATCCTGGGGGAGACAGGGACCGGAAAAGAACTTGTGGCAAAGGCTATCCACTACAACAGCGTCCGAAGAGATAAGCCTTTCGTCGTGATCAACTGCTCGGCTCTTTCAGAGACCCTGCTGGAGAGTGAACTCTTCGGCCACGAAAAAGGCGCGTTCACGGGAGCCGACCGTCAGCGCATCGGCAAGTTCGAGGAGGCTGAGGGAGGAACGGTCTTTCTGGATGAGATCGGCGATGTACCGATGCACATTCAGACCAAACTTCTTCGCGTGCTCCAGGAAAAGGAACTTCAGCGGGTAGGAGGAAATGAAGTGCTCCGGGTGGATAACAGAGTCGTTGCCGCGACAAACAGAGATTTGCCTGCGCTCATGGCAAACGGAAAATTCCGTGAGGATCTTTTCTATCGGCTTAATGTTTTTCCACTGTATCTTCCACCGCTAAGGGAAAGGCTCGACGATCTTCCGGTTCTGGTCGATCATCTTCTCAAAAAACATGCAGATCTCTCTCCGGCGGGAATCAAGAAACTCTCTTCGTCGGTAATTCCGGCAATGATGAATTACTCGTGGAAAGGGAATATCAGGGAATTGGAGAACCTGGTAAAGCGCGCGATCATCAAATGCACGGGTGATACCATAACTTCCGTGGAACTTCCCACCGGTGACCAGCCTCCCCTCGCCCAGGAAGGCGTGATTGCGCCAGAGGTCGATTCCTCGACTCCGTACAAGGAATACCTGTCGGCAATTGTCACGCATGCAGAGAAGACCTATCTCCTCCGCATGCTTCGACTCAACAAAGGAAACGTCAACCAGATTGCAAGAATGATGGACATCGACAGGAAAACTCTGTATCGAAAAATGACCGAATATGCTCTTGATCCGCAGGCCTTTCGCGCCTGAACCTGCCGGCAATAGGCATTCCCGTGGGCATGAGGTACCAATTCGTGACAATATTTGGAACCTTTGCCTCTTAGCCCATGTGTGCAAGCCAAGACGTATCAGGGACACCGCCTCTACCCTCTCCTCACCAATAGACCCTCGTAGTGACTCATAGCGGCATTTCGAGATCTCCTGTCACCTTGTTTCCTGTTTCTTTTGTGCTTGTTGCTCTTGCACAACGGAACCGGGTTCGGTGCGCAGGTGGGCGACATTACGAATCCCGCACCAAAGAGTCGTTGTCTGCAGAGGCATGCAGAGCTTCCTGCTGAAACACAAGTTGCCGTCGAAGAGAAATGGATGTCCTCCTACGGCTACTGGAGGGGATGATGACCGTTCGCGCAAGCATTGTTGGGCTTGCAATGTTGAGTGCGTTTGGGTTCCTCGCCTCGATGGGGGCATGTTGAAGAGCTCGCAGGAGGGAAATGGACGGCAAAGGGGACGTATGTGGAGGGGTGCACTTGCATGGGTGTTTGTCCATGCTCGTTGACGGGAGCAATTCCTATTTTAATCCGCACATGAACAGCAAGGGGACCATTTGAGGGTTTCTCGAGATTCGCATAAACAGAAAGGGCTCCTTTCGGAGCCCTTCTGCATTTATGGATCGAACCGCATATTATAAAGCAAAGCTATTGCGGAAGAGCATGACTGTGCTTCTTTTTCCTGGACCCATTGGTGTTCCAAACGAAGACCCCCCGCTTTTCATACGAGGTGTGAAGAAGGTGGTGCGACAGCTCACCGAGTGGCTCCTTCAGGAACTCCTTATAGAGAGCCGCGATTTGAGGATTCTCATGTGACTTCCGCAGGGGCTTATTGAGGTCCTCCTGGTAAATGGACTCTGCGCGTTTTCTTCGAATGTCCCAGGTTGTCGGGATCGGTTGTCCACCGCCGCCGAGACAACCGCCCGGACACGTCATCACTTCGATGAACGCGTACGGCGACTCTCCCTTTTCCACTTGTTCAAAAAGCCGCCGAGCATTTTTTAACGTGTGGGCAACTGCCACCCGGACTTTCATCCCGTTGATGTCGACCTCAGCTTCCTTAATTCCATCCATTCCCCGCACGGCCGTGAAGTTGATATTCGGGAGTGCTGTTCCTGTGGCGACCTCATATGCCGTTCGGAGGGCTGCTTCCATCACTCCTCCCGTGGCTCCAAAAATCACCGCCGCTCCTGTTGATTCGCCAAGAGGACTATCAAACTCTTCCGAAGGGAGAGACGCAAAACGGACACCGGACTCTTTCAACATCCGGGAGAGTTCTCTGGTGGTCAAAACGTAGTCGACATCAAAAAAGGCATCGTCATCAGACCAGCCCCGTTTGTCTTTCCAGTACTCAAAGGCGCTCTGCATCTCCGGCCTGCGTGCTTCATATTTCTTTGCCGTGCAGGGCATGATGGAAACGACAACGATTTTCCTTGGATCGATGCCAAGTTTAGCGGCGTAGTACGTCTTTGTCACCGAACCGAACATCTGTTGAGGCGACTTGCAGGTGGAGAGATGATCCAGCATGTTGGGGAAGAAGTGCTCCGCGAATTTGATCCACCCCGGTGAACATGATGTTACCATGGGGAGGACACCCTTGTTGGCAACTCGGTTGAGGAGCTCGTGTCCCTCCTCGAGTATGGTCAGGTCGGCTGTAAACTGCGTATCAAACACCTTGTTGAATCCAAGTCTGCGAAGGCCCGCGACCATCTGGCCTGTAACGAGACTGCCAGGATCCATGCCCATTGCCTCGCCAATTCCCACACGGATGGCTGGCGCCGTCTGCACAACGACGAACTTCTCCGGATCGCCGAGGATCTCAAAGACAGCATCGGTATCGTCGCGTTCAACAATGGCACCGGTTGGGCAGACGAGCGCACACTGTCCACAATTTGTGCACGCAACATTGCCAAGACCTTTTTCCATATAGGTGGAGATCTTTGTCCGGATGCCGCGCTTTGACAAATCAATTGCAGACACTGTCTGGACGTTGGTGCATACTGCCACGCACCTTCCGCAGAGTATACACTTGTTTGGATCCCGGACCAGAGAGGGAGAGGTTTCATCAAGGGGTTCTTCCTTCTTTGTCCTGACGAAGCGATGTTCCTTCACCCCCAGGTCGGCGGCAATTTCCTGAAGCTCACAGATCTGATTGCGCAGACAGGACAAGCAGTCCTTCGGATGGTTGGCAAGCAGGAGTTCCACATTGGTTTTCCTTGCTTCCCTGATGCGCGAGGAATTGGTGGAGATCTCCATGCCATCGCGGACGCATGTGGAGCATGACCGCACGAGCGAGCGTGTTCCCTTGACCTCCACAACGCACACTCCACACGAGGCATTTCTGGCAACGTCTTCGAGGTAGCACAAGGTCGGGATTGCTATGCCGGCGCGGAGGCAGGCATCGAGAATCGTTATACCCTGTGGAACCTGACAGGTGCTGCCGTTGACATTAACACTCACCATAGTCGTTTCCATGAAAGCGTTCCTCTGTCCTATTGTTCCGAACATTTGACATCGCATCGGAGACAGCGTGCTGCTTCGGCCAGGGCTTCTTCTCCCGTATACCCGGCAAGAACTTCCTGGAAGCTCGAAATCCGCTCCTTCACGGAGATCTTCTTGGGATCAACTTTCTTCGACCCTTCGGGCTCTGCAGGTATTTCATCCTTGTAGGTGAATTCCCTGAAGAGTTTGTAAAAACGCTTCTCATTCATCAAATCAAAATCCATTGCCTCTGCTGCGAGCCGTGCGATGCCCATGGCCTCCGACACTGTGGCGGGACCGGTCACTGCATCGCCACCGGCGTAAACGTTTGCAATATTAGTTGTATACCGGGGTTGATGCGCCTTGATTGCCCCGCTCTTTCGCAATTCGAGTCCGATCTCCTTCGCCGGTGAGAATTCGACCTTCTCTCCAAGCGCCAGGATCACCGTTTCGCATTGCACGATGGCCGATTCTCCGGTTTCGATCGGCTTCTTCCTTCCGGCAATGTCAAATCCGTCGAACTTCATCTTGCGGATTTCAAGACCGCTGACCTTTCCCTTTGTATCGCCCAGGATCCTTTGCGGAGAAGACATAAACAGGAAACGAATGTTCTCATCTGTTGCGTCGTTGATCTCATGAGCGTTCGCAGGCATTTCATCCCGGTCGCGCCGGTACACGATCGTGACATCAGATCCGAGGCGCAAACATGAGCGGGCGGCGTCGATGGCGACATTTCCCGCGCCCACCACCACAACCCTCTTGCCAATGCGGAGCTTCTTCCCGAAGGCAAGCTCCTCAAGGAACTCGTAGCCGTGAACCACTCCTTCCAATTCCCGGCCCGGGATCTCAAGCTCCATGTCCTTTTGCGCGCCAACTGCCAGGAAGATTGCGTCATGCTGACGCTGCAACGTTTTGAATGGGATGTCCTTTCCTATCCGGGTGTTGAACACGAACTTGACTCCAAGTTTTCTGAAGAGCTCCAGCTCCTTGTTCAATCCCTCCTTGGGAAGCCGATAGGCGGGGATGCCGTACTGAAGAATTCCTCCCGCCTTGGGATGGTTGTCGTAGATCGTGACGGCGTGCCCGAGACGTACGAGATAAAATGCGGCGGTAAGTCCGGCCGGTCCCGCTCCGACGATTGCGATTTTCTTGCCGGTGGGGGAGAGCTTCTCCCGGATAAGCCGTTGATAAATATCACGNNTCCTTTCCCATCTTATACATGGTATCTGCCAGGTACCGATGAATTTCTCCCTGAGAAACGGCATCGTCCACCATCTCCCGCCTGCAGCGCATTTGGCAATGGAAATAGCAGATGCGTCCCACCGTTCCGGGAAGGGGATTGTCTCTGAGGGTGAGCTCAAAGGCTTCCTCGATCTTTCCTTCCTTAAGGAGTTGGAGGTACCCCGGGATATTCATATGCAGCGGGCAGCTATTCTCACAGAGTGCCATAAACAGACTCTCGCACACTCCCGCCTTGCAGCGGCTCTGCTCGATGTGCTTCTCGTATTCTTCCCGGAAGTACTTTAGTGTTGTCAGTACAGGGTTTGCGCTTGTCTGGCCGAGGCCGCAGAGTGATGAATCCCTGATGACATAGGCCAGTCGTTCCAGCGTGTCCAGGTCGGCCATCGTGGCGTTGCCACGGGTGATCTTGTTCAGGATGTCGAGGGCTTGCGCCAATCCTTCGCGGCAAGGAGTGCACCTTCCGCAGGATTCGGCAGAGGTCACCTCAACAAAGTAGCGGGCAACGTCTACCAT
>PMNP01000172.1 GCA_003161755.1 Ignavibacteriota bacterium
TACCGGTCGGGCGAAAGCGAGTATCTGCTGAACAAAGTCCCCTGCCGTCTGAAGGACATCCTGGATCTGTTCATGGATACGGGGATGGGCTCCGATGCCTATTCAGTCATCGAACTGAAGATGATCGAGACCATCCTGAGCGACAAAGCCGATGAACGACGGCGGCTGTTTGAGGAAGCGGCGGGCGTGACCAAGTACAAGCATCGAAGAAAGGCCGCCTACCGAAAACTCGAGGATGTGCAGGCAGACTTGACACGTTTGAATGACATCGTCGTGGAAGTACAGAAGTCGGTGAATTCTTTGGAACGCCAGGCCCGCAAGGCGGAACAATTCAATGAACTTAAGTCCAAACTTCGTGTGCTTGAAGTCGACTTGATGGAGCGTGAATACGCTCACCTTGAGGGGAGAATCGCACCGCTCCATCAAACGGTCGCAGGACTGCAGACCCATCGCACAAGTCTTAATCTCGGGTTGTCGGAAGGCGAATCACGGATCGAGGAACTCCGTTCAACGCTTCTTGAAGTGGAGAAACGCCTGGCTGAAGCGCAGCGTGATGTCAGTCTTCATCGGGAAAAGACGCACCAGATCGAGCAAAAGACGCTGGTTGCCGCAGAGCGCGTCAGCGCCTTGCGGGCCACTGTCGAGCGGGTTGAACACGAAGAGGAGGAGTTGATCCGGGAGATTGACGGACTTCTTGAAGCCGAGACCATGCTGATCGGACGAATTGCCGGGTCGCAGGTTCAGGAGGAAAAGACGTTTGCCGAGCAAAGAGACAAGCAGGAGGAATTGCGTCTTCTCGGGGAGGTCCTTGACGAAAGGAAGAGGGAATTGCAGGCGTTGAATGATCGGATCTTCGCGTCTGTCAAGGAAATCGCCGGACAGGAAGCGGCGCAGGAACGGAGACGGGAGCGGGTCGATAACCTGGCGGGAAGGAAGACGCGCGCCACCGACGATATCAAAAAATATGACGTCGAAATCGCGCGGCTCGAAACAGTCATTGCGGATTTGACGGCGGAGGATCGCCGGTTGCGCCGGTTGTTCACTGAATCCGAGATGAACTTCTACAACGCGGAAAAGCGAAGGAAGGAAATTGCCGGCCGTTTGGACGACCTGCAGCGCTTGGTTCTGGAAACACGCAGCGAGATCGATCGCCGCTCAGAAAAGATCGGTTTCCTCAGAGGCTTGATTGAAAGTCGCGAAGGACTGCCTGAAGGGGCGCGGTTCCTGGCGGGGTCCGAACAGTGGAAGCCGGTGAAATTCCTGACGGTTGCTGATGCAGTGCACGCGGAGGAACGACTGAGACCGGCCATGGAGGCCGCGTTGGCCGACGTCGCCAGTTGTATCATCGTCGAGTCTGTCTCTGATGTGACTTCTGCGATAGAACTTCTGCGGTCGGAAGATCGAGGGAAAGCCGAATTCATCTGTCTTGATCGACTGCCCGCGTTGACTTCAACCTTGCCGGATCCTGCAGGCGCCGGAATCCTTGGATGGGCTTCTGCGCTTGCAGAATACGAGAAGGACTATGCGCCGCTGTTTCATCTCTTGCTGGATCGCGTCCTCGTTGTCGACTCCAGGGAAACCGCAGTGCGTGTGGCCCCGCTCTTCCCCGGCACCCGCTGCGTGACGATCGATGGTGAAATTGAATCAGGAACGGGGTTCACGCGAGGAGGAAGTCGGCGGCAAAGAGAAGGGGGAATGATTGGCAAACATCAGCAAATCGAAGCGCTCCTTGCAGAGTCGGAGCAACTCAACGCAAAGATCAAGGCGCTTGAAGCCGAACGTGAGACCGCCCAAAAAGATGCCGAGGGGATTGATCTGAAGGCTCTTGGCGATGAGGTGAAGGGCGTCGAGAAGGAGATGAATGCGGNNAATGAAGATTGCCCAAATCCAGTTTGAGAAGAAGCGGGCACTTGACATCGTGGAGAAAAGCAGGGAAGATATCGGGCTTCTAGACGTCGAAGTGGGGGAACTCCGGGCGGAAATTGACGCAGAGACTCCGCTTTTGAATTCATACAAGGAGGGGCGTAGCGAAGTTGAGCGTGGTCATGCAGAAGCTTCCGCCGCGATCGCGATCCAGGAACAGGAATGGAACGAGCGTTCCGAAGCAGTGCGCGATCTGGGCATCGCCGTCGTCCATGCGCGCAACGAACTTGGGAACGCGCGCAATGAGTTGGAGCGGACGCGGCGGCGCATCGAGGAAATACGCGGCGCAATTTCCAAACACCGCGCCGACGCCGTCTCGGCTGCACAATCAATCTCCGAAACGGAGGAGTTGATGGGGTTCCAGGAGACCGCGCTCGAACAACTCAGAAAAGAGATGGAGGGTTTGCAGGCCCGCCGCGTCGCAACGGAATCCGAGGCCGCGGGCGTTCGTGACACTATCCATGCGATCGAGCTGAGTATCAGAGACCAGCGGCGAACACATGACGATTCAGTGAGGGAACTGCACGAACATGAATTGCAGCTGCAGGATCTCAGGGCAAAGGTTGAACACCTGCTCTTACGTGCGCGGGAAGAGTTCGAACTCGTCCTTGAGCTGAAATCATATCCCGATGAGGAGTTTGTCGATTTCGCGAAGTTGCGTGATGAGATCCCGCAGCTCAGGGAGAAAATCAAATCGCTTGGCAACATCAACTTTGCCGCCTTCGAAGAATATACGGCGGAAAAGCAGCGCTACGAAAACCTGAATACCCAGCGTCAGGATCTGGTCGAAGCAGAGAAGAATCTTCTGGCAACAATCGAAGAGATCAATGCCACCGCCCAGAGGCAGTTCCTTNNGAGTGCGATTTGAAACTTGAGGAAAATGTCGATCCGCTGGAAGCGAAGATCGAAATCGTTGCCAAACCCCGTGGCAAGAGGCCGACATCCATTGACTTGCTGTCCGGCGGGGAGAAGACATTGACAGCCATTGCCTTGTTGTTCGCGATCTACCTTGTGAAAGTTAGCCCATTTTGCATTCTCGACGAGGTCGATGCGCCACTCGACGACGCAAACGTCGATCGGTTCACGCGCATTATCCGGAAATTCTCGGACAATACCCAGTTCATTGTTGTAACACACAATAAGCGCTCCATGGAAGCGGCGAATGCATTGTATGGGGNNGAGGGTGTGTCCAAAATCGTCACGGTGCGGTTCAACCAGGGTGGCACCGTCGAATCGGCGGCGCTGGCAGCGGGATAACCCCCATGAGGGTCAAGGTCTTTGTGGAGTTTGAGACAGCGGTGACGTTCCAGGGTCTGGATGATCCTGCCTCCGGGAAGATTGGAAGTGCTGATGCGAAAAGATTGGTCGGCGCTTCTGAAGGGGGCGAGTCCTCTAAGGTCGAGCGGCTGCGGGAGTTGGTGGCCGACATGGGCGAGTTTCAACTTGGAGCGTTCGATGGATTCATTGACAGTTACACTCTCGATCCTGAGGTTGTTCGATTCATCACATTCTGTGAGGGACGCAATCTTGAAGTCTGTTTCCTGAGTGATGGAATGGACTATGTCGTAAACCGAATCCTTCGGAACAACAGGGTCGATGCCCCGGTCTTTGCGAATCACGTTGAAGTTGTCCCTGAGAATGAGGAATCGGTTGTGAGTGTGATGTTGGAGTGCCAGCACGAAAACTCCGAATGCAATCACTGTGCATGCTGTGCTCGAAACGTCATGCTCGGAAGGTCAGGTGATGAGGATCTCATTGTGTATGTGGGAAAAGGAAAGGCCGGGTTCTGTCCCGCGAAATACGCCGATCTGGTATTCGCAAAGGAAACCCTGCAGCGGTATTGTCAGGAACACAATATCTCCTATCTCTCCTATACAACGTTTGGTGATGTCCGTGAACAGGTGGAACGTTTCCTGTCCCGTCGCACGCAGCGTAAGCGGCCTCGCGCAGAGTTGAAACGCCGGGCGGCTTTTTCCGCCGAATAACCGGTGTCGCCGGTATGCAGGTTCAATGATGTGAATGAAACTCTCATGAAAACTGGGCGCTTTGATTTCAGGCGGTTCGTCTTCCGGATGAGGAGTTATACTCCCCTGCCGTTCCTGGTCCTGATGGTGATGTATGCCCGTCCCACTGCTGTCAGTCTGGCCGTGGGATTTGTCTGCACCCTGCTAGGCGAGTCCATCCGTTTCTGGGGTGTTTCGATTGCCGGGTCGGAAACCCGGACAACCGGAATTGTTGGCGGAACATATCTCATTACCAACGGGCCATTCGCGTATGTCCGAAATCCGTTGTACGTTGGAAACATGCTGCTCTATGCCGGCGTCGGCGTCATGTCGATGGCGCTATTCCCCTGGCTGTTGTTGGTCGCTGTGTGCTGGTTCTATCTCCAGTATTATCTGATCGTCACGCAGGAAGAGGAGTATCTCCGGGATACGTTCGGCGATGAGTACGAAACATACCGCCGGTCTGTGCGCCGGTTTCTTCCGCGGATGACGCCGTATCGGACGGCGCAACTGCCTCCAAAGGTCGTCAGTGCCGCCGAAGGTTTTGCTTCGGAGCGAAGAACGCTGCAGGCGTTGACACTCGTGACCGCTGCAATCGTCGTGATCTATTGTGTCCGGTAACGCGATGAACAACCGCGTCCTCCTGGTCGCGGGTGAGGCTTCAGGAGATCTTCACGGCTCCGGGGTGGTACGTGCACTGAAGGAACTGCGCCCGGAACTTGATCTCTTTGGCATCGGGGGAGACCGGATGAAGCGGGAAGGAATGGACGTCGTCGTCCATATCGCCCGCATGTCGTTCATGGGGTTTGCCGAGGTATTGAAAAACCTCGGAACGATCCGGCAGGTCATGCGGATGATGGAGGGATTGCTTGAGACCAGGCGCCCGGATGTCGTTGTGCTCATCGACTATCCAGGGTTCAACCTNNTATCAGCCCTCAGGTCTGGGCATGGCACCGCAGCCGGGTACGCAAAATGAAAGGTTCGGTCAGATCCATGAAAGTGGTGTTTCCGTTTGAAGTCGACATCTACCGCAACGAAGGAATGGATGTCGAGTTTGTCGGACATCCCATCGTTGAGCGGATCGGATGCAGGACTTCGAGGGAGGAGTTCTTTGCTCTTCACGGATTGGATCCGCGTAAGAAGCTGCTTGCGCTCCTGCCGGGAAGCAGGCTCCAGGAGATTCAACACATTCTTCCGGTCATGCTGGAAGCGGCGCGATTGCTTTCGGACAATGGCCACGTCCAGGTCGCTTTGGGAGTCGCGCCAAATCTCGGTGTGAGCCCAATCCTGCCGCACCTGAAGGAAGGCTCCGGGGTCACGCTGGTGGAAAACGCGACCTATGATCTCATGGCCCATGCCGATGCCGCCGTTGTCACCTCCGGGACGGCGACACTGGAGACAGGGTGGTTTGGGACTCCAATGGTGGTTGTCTACAAAACCTCCCCCGTGACGTTCTTTATCGGGCGCCTGTTGGTAAGTGTCCCGTACATAGGACTGGTGAATATTGTGGCCGGCAAGAAAGTGGCGCCGGAGTTGATTCAACGTGAACTGACAGCTCAGAATCTTGTAAAAACTGTTCAACCCCTGCTGAACGACGGGGTATCAGGTGCGGCGATGCGAACGGAACTCTCCGTAATCCGGGAGCGTCTGGGAAAACCCGGGGCGTCGCGGCTTGTCGCAAAGGAAATTCTGAAAGCAGCGGACAAAGGCTAAGGTAGAGTGGATCTCCCTGTCCATATCATGAGAATGAAGCACCGGCCGATGAAGGCACCGGCTCTGATGCTTGTTATGGCGAGTGTGGCAATGGGCGCACTGTTTCCTTCGTGCACATCACGGGACTCGGCATCGAATGTTGTCGTGCAGTCAAAGGAAGCACTTTTCAGCGAGGGGCACCGCCTCTATTTGATCCGATCGTTTGACAGCGCGCAGGTCACGCTCCAGCGATCGAGTGCGATGGATTCAACATACAGTGATCCGATCGCTGACCTCGCGGGGCTGCACTTTGACCTGGCGATGGCGGAACCATCTGAAAAGAGTCCGGCACGAATCGCCCATCTGAAAGCGGCACGCAAATATTTCATTCGGCTCGAAACACTTGGGAATACTGATTTTGAAACATATGACCNNCGAACGCGCTCGACGATGACAGGTTGTTCCTGCGTTACGCGAAAAAAAGCGCTGATCAATACCCCCATGATCGACAGTACTACAATTTGGGATTGGCCTATTTCAATGTGGAAGATTACCAAAACGTCATAAAATCTCAGAAGGTAGCCCTGGAAAAGTTCAAACAATCGGTCTATCTCGGCGGGTTTTATCGCCAATTGGGACGCGCATACACCAAAATAGAACGCAACCAGACAGCAATGCAGGTGATGGAGACAGGCATAAAAGAGATTGATGGCCGGCTGGCCGCGATGAAAAGAGAAGGTAAGGCTGCCTCCGCTGATGTTGCCCGTCTCAAGGATGACAAGATTGCGATTATGCAGATCCTGCAGAGATTGTATAAGACGTACCATGAAAACGAGAAATTGAAGGTCGTTGAGGGATTGCTGAAGGATTCGGGAGTCTCGCCGTGATCACCCTCACCCCGGTTCGCTGGCTGCAGCCTTTGTCTTGGATTTACGGGCTGGCAGTGTGGATGCGAAACCGGGCATATGATGCCCGACTCATGCCTGTACGGAGTGCAGAAGTCCCGGTGATATCGGTGGGAAACCTGACGGCGGGCGGAACTGGAAAAACCCCGTTTGTGGGGGAGCTTGTTGAGCGCTTGGAACGTGCGGGATGCAAAGTGGGAGTGATCAGCCGCGGCTACGGGCGGCGATCAACAGGTCCGGTTGTTGTCGCCGATGGGGAGCGGTTGCGGACTGATGCCGACGAGGGGGGCGATGAGCCGGTGATGCTGGCACAAATGCATCCCAGGACTGTGGTGGTGGTGTCCAGTCGGCGCCACGTCGCGGCACGGATTGCAACCAGGGATTATGGCGCAGAAGTCCTCATCATGGATGATGGGTACCAACATCGTGCCCTTCATCGGGATCTGAACATAATGGTTCTGGACGGGCGGAACCCTCTGTGGGATGAACGGCTTCTCCCTGCAGGATTGCGGCGCGAATCCCTGTCAGAACTTCGGCGGGCAAATGCTCTGGCGGTTTCCCATGTCGCGTCGGAAGAAGAAGTCACCAGTGTGACGGAACCCCTTCGGAAGTTCCTGGTTGCTGCCGATATTCCTTTGATAGGGTTTGTCAATGAGCCATCGGGGTTTTTTCGATTGGTGGGAGGTCTGCCGATGGATTGCACCGGAGGGACAAAAGTTGCGGCGTTCAGTGGTATCGGGAGTCACGCAAGTTTCATGGAGACGCTCCTGTCGCTGGAATTGGCTGTGGCGGTCAATAAGGGTTTTGGCGACCATCACCGAATGACAGCTCCAGAGGCGGAAACGCTTGCAGGGTTTGCACGCCAGGCGGGTGTGGAACGGTTTGTGACAACAGGGAAAGACGGCGCTCGTCTTGAGTCCCATAACCCNNTGTGATTGAAATCCTGGAAGCAGTTGCTCCCATATGCGTCCTTCGTATGGCCGTGCGCATCGTTGCCGGAGAATCGGCACTGGATTCGATGCTTGATCGAGTGCTCGGCCAACGGGTGGGACTTGCAGGATCTGACAAATGATGTAAGCGCGATAATGTACGGTTGCAAAAAAAGTAGTAGTCAATGCACATCTGAACAAGGTCAAAACAAAAGGAACAACAATGTCTAAAAACGTGTATTTCTTTGGCAAAGGAAAGGCGGATGGCAGGGCAGACATGAAGAATCTGCTCGGCGGAAAGGGAGCCAATCTCGCAGAGATGGCAGTCCTTGGAATTCCCGTGCCAGCCGGTTTTACCATCACGACGGAAGTCTGCACTCATTATT
>PMNP01000313.1 GCA_003161755.1 Ignavibacteriota bacterium
TACGGTGTCGGGCCTTATCGAGCTCGGCGGCTGGAACAACCTCGTCGGTGCCGTGACGAAGGACCACCTCAACATGTTTCTCCCGCTCAGCAATCCGGATTTCCCATGGCTGGGAATCCTGTTTGCCTCTCCGATTGTCGGCATATGGTATTGGTGTACAGACCAGCACATTGTGCAACGATGCCTTGCCGGACGGGACGAACAGCAGGCGAGACGGGGAACAATTTTTGCTGCATATTTGAAGCTGCTCCCGTTCTTCGTGTTCCTCATTCCCGGCTTGATGGCGTATGCGCTTGCCAGCTCCGGCAAGATTCATCTTGCCCAATCTGACCAGGCATTTCCCACGCTGGTGAAAGCCCTGCTGCCTGTCGGGTTGCGTGGCATTCTTGCCGGCGGAATCCTCGCTGCATTGATGAGTTCACTCGCGTCCGTGTACAACGCATGTTCCACGCTGTTCACCCTGGACATTTATCAGAAGATCAAACCGCAGTCGACGGAAAAGCAATTGGTCAAGGTGGGTCGCATCGCAACAGGGGTGGTTGTTGTCCTGGGTATGGTGTGGATACCGGTCATGCGGGGAATTTCCGACATCTTGTACCAGTACCTTCAAAGTGTGCAGTCGTATCTCGCACCGCCAATCGCTGCGGTCTTCCTTCTGGGCGTCTTTTCCCGACGGATCAATGGGACGGGAGCGCTGACCGGCATGGTGACCGGCTTTATCATCGGCATGTTGCGAATTGCCCTTGAACTCGCGAGAAATCACCTGAGTGGAGTACTTTATACCTTTGCCACAATCAATTTTCTCTATTTCTGCATCTTGCTTTTTGTGTTCTCCATCGCCTTGATCGTCATCGTCAGCCTGCTGACTGCGAAGCCGTCCGAATCACAGTTGAACGGCCTGACCTATGCAACCACCGTGGCAGAGGACAAGGCAAAATCCCGTGCAAGTTGGAACAAAACCGATGTAATCCTTTCGCTGGTGGTTGTCGTTATCATCGTTCTCGTATTCCTGTATTTTTCGCCGCTTGGCGTTGCCGGCAATTGATGGGTAACGACTCTGCGAACGGTACTTCTTTGTTTTCACAGCAGAATGGAAAACTGAGGTAACTCGACATGAAGCGTGTTTTCTTTGGCGTCTTTGTATTCCTCCTGTTGGGTGCAATCCACTCTGCGGGGCAGGTTCACCATTCTGCCGATGTCACCGGTAAGTACATGAAGCCCAAGTGTCCTGAATGGCTGCATACTGCCGTTTTTTACCAAGTGTACCCGCAGACATTCTACGACAGCAATGGCGATGGTATCGGTGACCTGAAGGGGATCATCCAGAAGCTCGACTACATAAAGAGCCTTGGAGTGGACGGCTTCTGGATCAATCCGTTTTTCCAATCACCATTCCGCGACGCCGGCTACGATGTCTCAGATTACTATAAGGTCGCGCCGCGTTACGGTACGAACGAAGACGCCAGGCATCTGTTCGAAGAAGCCCACCGGCGAGGACTCAAAGTCATCTTTGACTATGTGGCAAGCTATACATCGGTCGATAATCCATGGTTTCAGGAGTCGGCTCGACAGGACTCGAACAAGTATTCCAACTGGTACATTTGGACCGACAACGTCTGGGTCGATCCGCCGAAGGCGTACGGTGATCTCTTCATAAAAGGATACGGGCGTCGCAACGGCCAGTACATGCGCAATTTTTTCTGGTGTCAGCCGGCATTGAACTTTGGGTTTGTCCAACCGAAGGAACCCTGGCAGCTACCCACCAATCATCCAGATGTGATCGCGATGCGCGAAGAAATGAAGCGTGTGATGCAGTTTTGGATGGATATGGGAGCGGNNCGAAGAAGGCGATTCATCGTTCGCAACGCGCGACGTGCCGACGAAGATGTTCTGGAGGGAGATCCGGCAGATCGTGGATGCAAAATACCCTGAGGCCTTCATGGTATCGGAGTGGTCATACCCTGAATCTGCACTGGATGCCGGATTCCATGCAGACTTTTTCCATTGGTTCGCCGGCTACAATGACCTTCTGCAAAAGGAAAGCTGGCGCATTCTCAACGGGTATTCCGAAGGACACAGTTTTTTTGATAGGCAGGGAAAGGGTGACATCAGGAACTTCCTCGATCGCTATCTGGAACAATACGCCAAGACGAAAGACAAGGGATACATTCTGCTTCCCCTTGGAAACCACGACGTGTCACGGTTGAATATCCGGCGTACCGACCACGAGCTGGAAATGATCTTTGCATTCTCCTTTGCAATGCCGGGAATTCCCTTCATCTACTACGGCAACGAAATCGGGATGCGGCAGCTGTACGATCTTCCCTATGTTGAAGGTGCGTACAAGCCCCGCGCGGGAGCCCGCACACCGATGCAGTGGACTTCTGGAAAGAACCTTGGCTTCTCCACTGCCGACTCCGCCAAACTCTACCAGCGTGTGGATTCTGCGCCGGATGCACCCACCGTGGAAGCCCAACAGAACAATCCGAACTCTTTGTTGAATCATGTGCGCCGGCTTATTCAACTACGGAAAACCGAACCATCGCTGGCAGGCTACGCCGAGTTCGTGCCCGTGGTGGCTGATAGTAATGCGTATCCGTTTGTCTTCGTCAGAGCCGCCGACAAGAGCGTCGTCCTGGCCGCGTTCAATCCGGGAGAAAAGACCGTGTCGACAACGTTCACGCTGAATGTTAAGGCCGCATACATGTCATTGCTGGCAGGAGACAAACTGAAGATCTCCAATCACGAAGGGACCTATAACCTCGAAATGCCAGGGATGTCGTACGCTATCTACAAGCTTCGGTGAGCTGCGATACCCGAAAGGAACCATGAAATCGAGGTGAGGCAATGTGAGGGCCATTCGGGGTTTTGTGCACTAAGAAATCATGCCAATCCCTGGAATTATTTTGTTGCCGGCATAGACGTTTCGGTTATTTTTCTTATATTTGTGGACCTACTCGTTTTTGCCGGCCTCGTTGCAGCCCGTACTTTGACATTGTCGATTTAACGGCTTTCCTGATAGACACCTTTCTCTGTATATCAATTCGAGAGAATTGGCACGATTGTGCGCTCCATTTTCAGCGCAGTGACAATGGTCATCAACTTGAAATGAAACGTTTCATAACATTCAATAGGTTTCTTCTTCTACGAGGATAGTATTGCAAGTTTGCTACTGGTGACCGAGACCGCGTCACGCAAGGATGTATACCTTCACCGGCCGTTAAGTCACCACACTATTACAATTGGGAAGGTCGCGCGAGACATCTGTCCCGTTGCGATCTCAGTGTACCACAGCCGATCCTGAGGAGATGTGGAGATGAAGATCCGACGCACCGCTCTTTCTATGGCCTTAACCCTCCTTACCGCAATTCCCGTTTTCGGACAAGATAGCACCAACTCTTTTCTTAGGGATTTTGCTCCCAAGGCAGCCACTGTTCCCACACGTTATGTCGACACAGTCCAACCTGCTGCAACTCCCCTCGCTACCGTGACCATCAACGCTACCGATACTCTCGTAAAAGTGTCCAAGTACATCTTTGGGAATGCCGTGGCGGTCTGGGTTCCGGATGATGTCAATAATCCGACGCTGGTGAATCACCTCAAGCAGCTTTCCCCCACATTCATTCGCTTTCCAGGTGGAAGCTGGTCTGACGTGTACTTTTGGAATAACAACCCTGGCGATTTGCCTGACACTATTCCAGACGGCACCAATGGCGGAGCAACCGTAAATTTGGGACCGCATTTTGGCCCAAACCAGAAACCCACCCCCACAAGTTACTACGATTTGCGCAGCAAGCTCGGTTCACAAGGATTGATCACCGTGAACTACGGTTACGCCAGATATAGACTCGGCGCGAAGCCTGTTGAGCGGGCGGCGCACTATGCTGCGGACTGGGTGCGCTCTGATAACGGACGAACAAAGTTTTGGGAACTCGGCAATGAGAACGGCGGCCCTTGGNNTCTTTACGGCCAGCACTTCAAGGTGTTTGCTGATTCGATGAGAGCCGCAGCAGCAGCAATTGGGGCTACGATATATATCGGAGCCCAAATCCTCCATTTCGATGGCACCAGTGACTGGGATATTGCCAACCATACCTGGAACGCCGGCGTCTTTAGTGCACTAGGTGATGCGGCAGACTTCTACGTGATGCACAACTATTTCGGCGGCGGTTTTCTCACACTGAGAAATCAGGTTGAGAGCGCTCGTATGGAGATTAACTCCAATATCAACTTCATCAACTCGGACATCATCAGCAAACATGCGTCGCCCAAACCGGTTGCTCTTACGGAGTGGAATAACAACGGACCGGATTCGGCCAAAATCTCAATCGCCAACGGGATGCAAGCAGTGATGCTGTGTTGTGAAATGATCAGGAAGGGTTTTGGCCTTTCAGCCCGGTGGCTGGTTGCCAACTGGGAAAATGACGGCATGTTCTACATTGGGGCTGCCCCCCCATCGACCATTCCCAAGTGGACTCCCCGCCCAGACTTTTACTATATGTATTATCTGCAGCATTTCATTGGCGACCACATGTTGAGTTCGACCGTTACAGGCGCGTACACCGACGTCCACGCCTGGTCAACAACGTTTAGTAACGGCTATATTGGTGTCGTGGTGTTGAACAAAGGGTCATTGAGCACAGCCGTGCGAATCACACCGAAGAATACAGGCGTTGGGAATCGTTACTATGTCTACACCTTGACCGGCGTGGGCGCTGGCGAATTCCCCAAGGCCGTGGCGGTCAATGGACATGGTCCAGTCAGTGTACCTTGGGGTCCATTGGAAACCCTCGATAGTATTCAGGCAATGGCCTATCCGATTACCAACCAAATCAAGGTCTCTTCGCCGGCCAAATCAGTCGAATTCGTGCTGCTGGAACCCGGCCAGAACACCTTGTCTGTGAAAGATGGCCAGGAAGGTGCAGGACTTCCTGATCGGTTCGAGCTTTTGCAAAACTATCCGAATCCATTTAANNTGATGCCTCCCGTTTGTCAAGCGGAGTGTATTACTACCGATTGCGGGCAGATGGATTTTCACGGACAAAGCAAATGGTGCTGATCAAATAGAGCGATGCCCTCTTTGGAGATGATTGCATGATCGTATTGAGACGGAGAATATCTTCAACACTTCTTGCTGCTGGACTCTTCTGTATCAGTATGGCAAGAGTCGAGGCACAGCCCAACAATGAATGGAACAACAAGCCCGACGTATTTCAAGTAAACCGGCTTCCCGCGCACGCCACACTCGTGCCTTATGCCGACGTGGCGTCGGCAAAACAGGGCAACAGGGCCGGGTCACCATACTACTACTCCCTCAACGGCACGTGGAAATTCCAATGGGCCACCAATCCCGCGGGACGGGACACGACATTCTTTCATGATGGCACTGATGTCGGCGGGTGGAGCTCCATCCAGGTTCCGGGCAACTGGCAGACGCAAGGGTACGATTATCCTATCTACACCAACTACACGTATCCCTGGACTGGCTATGAAAACCCCGCACCACCGGCAGCGCCTACGGTCTATAACCCAGTGGGCGACTACCGCAGGGATTTCACTGTCCCCGCCGGATGGAACGGTCGGGAGGTCTTCCTTGTATTCCAAGGCATTGGGGCTGCATTTTACGTTTGGGTGAACGGCCAGTATGTCGGGTACGGCGAAGACACTTTCACTGAAAAAGACTATGATGTCACGCCGTTTCTCCGCAGCGGCACGAATAACATCTCAATCGAAGTGTACCGCTGGTCCGATGGCAGCTGGCTTGAAGATCAGGACATGATCCGCTTGAGCGGCATCGTAAGAGACATGGGGTTGGTCTCCACCCCTCCCGTGCACATTTCCGATTTCCAGTATACCACAACCTTCGACGGAAGCTACACGAGCGCCACGCTCGCAGTCAAAGCCAACGTCAAGTACTATTCCCAAACCGCACGCACGAACTACTCTGTTGAAGCAACGGTGTTTGATGCCAACGGAAGTCAGGTGACGTCCCTCCCGCTGGGGACGGCAGTGTTCACCTCAGGGAACGAAATCNNAGTGGTCCGCCGAACACCCGAATCTCTACACGCTCGTCGTCGCTCTCAAGGACCAGGGGGGAAGCGTCATCGAGACGGAGAGCTCGAATCTGGGATTCCGGTCATTCCAATTGATCGGCGGTCGGATGAAGATTAACGGTGCGCCGATACTTATCAAAGGTGTGAACCGGCACGAAATTGATCCTGACCATGGAAAGACGATGAGCTATGCTCTCATGCTTCAGGATATTCTGATCATGAAGCAGTTCAACATCAATACTGTTCGGACGAGTCACTATCCCAACGATCCGTTGTGGTATGATCTTTGTGATNNCCCGGCAAGCAAACCCGAATGGACCCAAAACTGCCTCGACCGTGTGAGAAGCATGGTGGAGAGGGACAAGAACCATCCTTGCGTTGTCATCTGGTCCTTGGGTAACGAGGCTGGATCCGGAAGCAATTTCCAAGCAATGGCCGACTGGGTTCACCAGAGGGATCCTTCACGTCTGGTGCATTATGAAGGTGAAAGCTCGGTAGCCGACATGACGAGTCAGATGTACCCAGCGGTAGAGACCGTGGAAGCCTATGGCGCATCAGGCAGCAGCAAACCCTATATCATGTGCGAGTATTCCCATGCCATGGGAAATAGCGAAGGGGATCTCTATCAGTATTGGGATGTCATCCAGAAATATCCAAATCTCCAGGGCGGATGCATCTGGGATTTTGTCGATCAGGGACTCAGAGCCCCCTCAGGCGATTTCTACTACGGAGGTGATTGGGGGGATCATCCCAATGATGCCGACTTCTGTGCAAACGGACTCGTCTGCGCCGACAGGACCCTCCAACCGGAGATTTATGAGGTAAAGAAGGTCTATCAAAACATCAAGGCAACTCCGGTCGATCTTCTGAACGGCAAGTTCCAGATCACGAACTATTACCGTTTCACCAACGTGAACGCATTTAATGGAACATGGAAGCTCATGGCGGACAATACGCAGATCAACGGCGGCACCTTATCCGCCGGTGACCTCAACATCCCGCCGATGACGAGCAAGACCTTAACCGTCACTCTCGGTACGATTACGCCCGCGCCCGGTGTACACTATTGGCTGAACCTGAGCTTCACGCTGGCACAGGCTGAACTCTGGGCTGGTGTTGGTCATGAGATTGCATCAGAGCAGTTTGAGATTCCGGTTGTTGCGGTCAACCCGCCCATGATCGACACCACGCAAACTCCCGCTCTCACCACAAGTGAAGGGCCGGACAGCATTGTTGTCGGTAATGGCAATCTACATCTGGTTTTCGACAAGAAAACGGGAACGATTGCGTCGTATGTGTATCAGGGACGTGCGTTGCTCCAACAAGGTCCGGTGCCCAATTTCTGGAGGGCCCCGAACAGCAGTGACTACGGCGACGGAATGCAATCACGATGCGCCACATGGGAGAATTCCAGCAGGAACAGGACTGTGAGCGGCGTTGGCTTGAAAGTCTACTCACCAAAACAAATACAGGTTGCCGTCAGCTTTGAATATCCAACGTCACCTAAATCATCCGGAACCGTGCGTTACGACGTGTATGGCGACGGGAACATCGTCATCACCTCAACCCTGGTTCCCGGAAGCGCTCAGTTGCCGGAGATTCCCGAGATAGGAATGCTGTCAATGGTGCCGTCCAGCTTTGGCCGAGTGACGTGGTACGGACGGGGGCCGTATGAAAACTATTGGGATAGGAAAACAGGTTCGAATGTCGGAGTTCACTCCACAACAGTCGATAGCATGTTTGTCTATTATATCAGACCGCAGGAAACCGGAAACCGGACCGATGTCCAATGGATGAGTTTGACCGACAATACAGGTGCGGGACTCCTTGCGGTGGGCATGCCATTGATGGAGTTTAATGCATTGCGTTTCACCCCCTGGGAACTTGAGAGCAAAAAGCATCCCCACGAACTCGTTGCGAACGGCTCCACCGTTCTCCGTTTGAGTTACCATCAGATGGGTGTTGGCGGAGATAACAGCTGGGGGATGCGCCCCCATCCTGAGTTTACGCTGTATTCCGACAGTGTGTACACTTATCGATTCCGTCTTTTCCCGTTGCAGTCGTCGCAATCGGCAATGAGCCTGAGCAAGCTCTCGTTTCCTGCGCCAGAGATGGCCATCGTACCCGATATGAACTCGCTCTTTCAAGCATCCGCAGATTCGCTCCTCGCTGCGAACGGGTTGACTGTAGGCAATGTAGTGCAGGCATTCAGCACAAGCGTGCTGGCTGGCCGTGTGATCTCTCAAAGTCCACCGGCAGGGGCACTTGTACCGCTTGGAACCCCAGTCGGACTCACCATCTCTCTTGGTATTGCACAAGATGTCGCACTAGGAAAAACCGCAACCGCCAGCAGCGAAGAAACTTCGAAGGCAAACACCGCCGGCAAAGGAAATGATGGCGACATGGCCACGCGCTGGTGCGCCAGTGATGGCAGCCTTCCTCAAACATGGACAGTTGATCTTGGGTCAGCGTATGATATCGCGGGAACCGAGGTGATGTGGGAGTTAGCAGGCGTCCAATACGGGTATCGGATTGATGTGTCGATCAATAACGTTGCTTGGACTCTTGCGGTGGACAAGACCAACGATTCCAGTCTAGCCCAAACCCGTGTCGATCTGTTTACCGCAAAAGCCGTCAGGTATGTGAGGATTACTGTTACCCGCCTCGCCCCAGGTTCGTGGGCGAGTTTTTGGGATTTCAAGGTATACGTTTTGTCTCCTGAATTAAGTGTGCACGGCGCGAATCTCCTCCCCACAGAAACTCACCTCAACCAAATCTATCCCAACCCCTTCAATCCGCTGACCACTGTAGTGTATGCGCTGCGGAAAGAGGCAAAGGTCTCGATCGAGATTTACAATCTGCTGGGGCAGAAGATCAAAACGCTGGTTGNNCGGCGTATATTTCTGCCGCATGAATGCAAATGAATATGTAGGGACGAAGAAATTGTTGCTGCTTAAATAATCTTTGACACTGCTCATCGTTGCAGCAACCGGGTGTCGAGGTACCTAGAAAGCAGTTTCACAGTCCGACCAGCATTCCACCTTCGCCTCATATGGGGTGATTGCTGTGGATTGCATGGCAAATTCACGTAGCGAACGAGATGTTCGTTGGAGGGAAACTTATGAGGCTGAGTGCTATCGCGTGGTGCGGCGCAATACTTCTTTGTGCTAACACAGTATGTAACGGAAAAGATCAACCAAAAGTTTCATCGTCTTTGGCGGCGGAAGCTTCTGCGTCCGCAGGAACANNACCCGGATGCAGAATATGACGGCTACATCGGCATCGATGTACGAGGCCATTTTTCATCCTGGTTTCCTCAAAAGCCATACGGCATTGAAACGCGTGACTCACTGGGGAACAACCTGAACGTTTCCCTCCTCGGCATGCCGAAGGAAAACGATTGGATCTTGATATCCAACTACAACGACAAGTCACTCATGCGGAACTTGATCTCGTTTGATTGGTTCCGGAGCATGGGACATTATGCCACGCGGGCGCGATTGTGCGAAGTCATGCTCGACGGGGACTACCGCGGCATTTATGTGTTCAGCGAGAAGATCAAAGTTGACAAGAATCGCGTCAACATCGCAAAGATGGCCACGGGAGACAGCACAGNNCACAGGAGTTCCGGTCACGGGAGGATATATTATCAGTGTCGATTATTATGGCACAGATGATAATTGGATATCTTCGTATCCTCCGGTGGGATATCCCGACAGACAGGTGCACTATGATTACGTCTCACCGAAACCGGAAGACATCGTCCCCGCACAAAGGACGTATATACAGAATTTCATACGAAACGCTGAAGGATCGTTGTACGGGCCGAATTTCACTGACTTGACGCTCGGGTATCATAGATACGTCGACGTCCCATCGTTTATCGACTACTTCATTTTGAGCGAGGTGTCGCGCAATGTTGACGGATATAAGAAGAGCCGGTTCTTCTATAAAGACAGGGATAATAAGGATAGTTTGTTGCGGGCGGGTCCGGTATGGGACTTCGATTGGGCATGGAAAGACATCACCGAGTACATCTTTGCCAACACTGATGGTTCCGGATGGGGATACAAGACCAACGATTTGAACCCTTCCTACGCTGTCCCCGACTGGCACAAACGTCTGCTGCAGGATAGTGCATTTACGAACCAATTGATCGCTCGGTATCAATACCTCCGCACGAACCTGCTCTCTCTTGATACGTTCAACAATTACATTGACTCCGTTGCAGCTTCAGTGAACGATGCACAGCAGCGCCATTTTGCGCTCTGGCCAATCTCTGCTACCAACGCAGCTCCTGAAGTCGAGCCTCCATCGCAATCCTACGCTGAAGAACTCACCCGGCTGAAAGCCTGGATCGCCCGCAGGATCGCGTGGCTCGACATCAACATGCCCCTGCTGCAAGGCAACGTCCTAACCCCACCCGTCCACACGACG
>PMNP01000235.1:0-2299 GCA_003161755.1 Ignavibacteriota bacterium
CGCCTTGTTTATCCGGGCAAGGCCGGTAAAGGAAGTGAACCAGATATTCCCTTCACCGTCTTCCCTGATATTGTCGACATTCTCCGTGAAGAGACCCTCCTTTGAGGTGTAGCGGGTAAAGACCGTGTCGCCCTTCTCCAGCCGGTCCAATCCGCTGCTTTGCGTGCCCGCCCAGAGTGTCCCACCTGCATCTTCAAAGAGGACAAGGATGAGATTATCGCTCAGGCTTCGGGGGTTTCGGGGATCCGCGCTATAGTGAGTAAACCTCCCAGCGACAAGTTTGTCTATTCCGCCTCCGTAGGTCCCAATCCACACCCCGCCCGATGCACATGGGATGGCACATGCAACATTGTTGTTGGTGGTGGACAAACTATTGGCGTTTCCACTTTCGTGTTTGAAGCGAACAAACTGCCCTGTGCCGCGATCAAGTTTGTTAAGCC
Source organism: Ignavibacteriota bacterium (assembly GCA_003161755.1). The sequence continues at coordinate 441 of PMNP01000235.1, forward strand.
CTCCGTTCGATGNNTCACTGTCCTCACACACTGTGTTGATATGGCCATCGCCGAGGGAAGTAGCGTTGTTTGGATCAAAGGCATAATGAGCAAACTTCCTCGTCGACTTCTTGTACGTAAAGAGTCCGTTGTCACTCGTTCCAATCCAAAGAACTCCATGTCGGTCTTCGTAGATGCAGGTGACGCCATTCGCCTGGAACTTTTCTGATTGTTCCTGTCCTCCCCCGACAGGAATTTGCTCCTGGGAGTGAGCGGCCACACGATACAGCACGCCGTTGTTTGTTCCGATCCAAAGGTCACCCGTGTGGTCTTCGCAGAGGGACCAAACCCGGTTTCGTATCCTCCCTCGGCTGTTGTCCGCAGCGAGTCGTGAGAACCGAAAGTCCTTCCAGAANNATCGTGCCAACCCAGAGGACGCCTGATTGATCACTCATCAGCGCCGTCACTTCATTGTCTCCGATGCTCCGTTCATTCCCGAGTTGATTTGCCAGCTGCATCATCGTATTTCCATCATACCGGAGCAATCCGCTCTCCCACGTCCCAAGCCAGAGGATACCCCTCTGATCGACCGTCATCACAAAGATCTCATCGTTGATCTTGGTCTTCTCGGCAGTCAAGACCAGCGGAAGCTGACTGAAGGACTCCTTTTCCCGATCGAAACGATAGACTCCTCGATTGGCGGCAACACACCACAACGAGCCCGAGCTATCTTCAGCAAGGGAGGAGAATGAATCACGCCTCTCGCTGAGTGGTTGAAACGGGAGTCGAAAACGGGAGAATCGACCATGAACAGGATCATACCTGTTCAAGCCGTCAAGCGTGCCAATCCACATCGTGCCGAACTTGTCACACAGCAGACTTCTGATTTGGTTGCTGCTCAACGAAGTGACGTCGGAAGAATCCGAGAAATAGAATTGTGATTTTCGCTCCACCGGATCGATGCAAATTAGTCCACGGTCGATTGACCCCACCCAGATGTGTCCTGCGGTGTCTTCGGCGATTGCCATGACCGATCGGTGTTTGCCACCCGTTTTCTCCAGAAGATAATCCCCCCAACGTGTGACGGAGCGGTCATCCTTGTCGAGTCTGTCGAGGGTCCCCACAGAAGTCCCCACCCAGAGATTTCCGAGGTGATCTTCGATAAGAGCGGTCACTGTTCCCCGGGCATATTCAGTGCTTTCCTCTCGACGCTCATCGTATTCCACATAGGTGAAGCCGTCGTATCTGAAAAGGCCGTAGTCCGTCCCGAACCAAAGATATCCATAGTGATCCTGGACAATCTTCCGCACAATGTTTTGGGAAATGCCTCCCACATCCATTCGCTGGAAGCCTGGTTCTGACGGCTGGGCAATTCCTGAGGTGAAACCGAAGAGCACTTCGAGGAACAACGCAACAAAGGCAAGGACAACAACGCAGTGCAGGCCACTCATGAAGCGGCGGTGTGCAGAACTCTTCGTTGACTCACAGAACTGTTGACGCAATGGATTCCGGAATGCCACAGTGTACATCGCAAGGGTCTCCTAACGCCAAAATCTACCTCTTGCACCAAGGAAATGCAACCAATTATCGCTCATCGTGACGCAGCGCAATCCCTGGAGACCCCTGATGTGACAGGGAGCATCATCCCAGAACCACCGTCACGGAACATTCCTTTCCCNNAAAGGGATTTTTTGGACCTCAACCCCGTCAACAATAATTGAGCGGACACCTTTGTTCGCCCCCCCGGGGTTTCTCACCTCAATACTGTATGTTGCCCCCCGGAATACACGTCGAATCCGAAATGACTTCCACTCGGCGGGAATGCAAGGATCAACGATGAGCCCATCATACCCGGCACGAACGCCCAGAATATACTGTAC
>PMNP01000235.1:2305-5133 GCA_003161755.1 Ignavibacteriota bacterium
CCATGTTCCAGGCCGCCGTCCCGCTGAGCCAGGAATTCCTCCCTATCCCAAACTGCGGATGCTCTTTCCCGAGAATGTTCTGTGGGTACACGTATGGCTCCACCTCATATCCCTCTGCTTCGGCATTTCTCGATGCAGGAAGGATCTGCTTATAGTACTGAAATGCCTTTTCACCATGTCCAACCATGGTTTCGGCGATCATCACCCAGGGGTTTGCATGCAGGAAGATCCCGCCATTCTCTTTCGTGCCCGGAGGATAGCTTGTAATTCCACCCTTTGTGTGATCAAAACGGGTGTAGCCCGGGCTCATGGCAACGATTCCATATTTCGTGTTCAGATGTTTTGCCACCGATGTCAAACAGGACTTCGCATGCGCATCGGATGCAACGCCACCCAGCACAGCCCATGATTGTGAATTGATGAAGATCTTTCCATGGATGTTGCGTTTCGACCCCAACGGATGTCCATCATCGTCAAACGCACGTTTGTACCATTCCCCGTCCCAACAGCTCTCGTTGATGGCGCTTTTCATGCTCTCAAACATCCCCACAAACTTTCGTTTCTTGTCTTTCTTGCCGAGGTATTCCGACAGGTCAATCATCTCCTGAGCTGCGCGGCAGAACAGCATGGAAGTAAAGGCGCTCTCGGCAACGCCTTTCCCGGTGTCAAGATTCAGCGTGTCATTCCAATCCGCCCTTCCTGCAAGTGCAATATTGTGCGGACCCCGGTTGTTGTCGGTAAACTCAAGAGCTTTCTCAAGGTGATTCCATACCGTCCCCTCAGTCTTCTTGTCATTGTAGAGGACCATCCTGTTCAAGAATTCAAAATCCCCGGTTTCCTTCACATAGGCATTGACGGAGAGGATCAACCAGAGATGATCATCTGAGTACCAGTCGAATTTCTTCACCGGTGCATCTNNGCATCTCCCACTCCACCTTCTCCGGTCAGGGGGAAAAAGAGATGATAGATTCGTCCGTCGACATACTGGCACTGGATCAGCTTCACGATTAATGATTGCGCCTCATGAGGAATTGTATGCATCACACCAAGGGTATCCTGGGCGCTGTCACGTGTTCCCATTCCCCGCCCCAGGCCAAGTTGATAGAGCGATACAAACCTGGACCAATTGAATGTGGTTTTACATTGGTACTGGTTCCACATATTGACGAAAAGATTCATGTCGCGATCTGGAGTATCGACGTGAACGTTCGCGATATACCGGTTCCAGTAATCGTGCAGTTCATCCAGTGCACGGTGGGCCTGCTTCGGGGCTAAATATGGCTTAATCGATCTGCGAAGGCTCTTCTTGTGTTCCGAGTACCCCAGGATAAAGACGATCTCCCTTTCTTCTCCCTTCGCAAGTTCCACATCGACGCAGAGGGCGCCGACGCCGTTCGTTCTGTAGGAGATGGAATTTGAGCACGCCCCTTGTTCAACGGCTACGGGATTGCTTTCCGAATGGTATTTCCCGATAAATGCCTCGAGGTTGGTGTCAAAACTCGACACCTCTTCGCCGGTCGCGAAGAACGAACAGCGATATCGCTCCTGATGGGGAAACCAGGTGATTATTCCATCATCATAACGACCTTGATTAATCTGCTGCGCCCAATCCACATTCTGTTGATCGAGGATTGCGTCCCAGAAGGAGAACTCTGCATAGCCAAAGACCTGGAGTTTCTTCCTGATGTTGGTATGGTTCGCCACTTTCACGAGCCAGATTTCAAAGTCCTTCTTTTCGGGAACGAAGTATGTCGTTTCCGCCGTGATTCCTTTGCGCTCACCTTCGAGCACCGTATAGCCCATTCCATGGCGGCAAGTGTAACTGTCGAGCGGCGTTCCCGAAGGCTGGAAGCCCGGATTCCAGAAATCACCTGTGGACGTGTCANNCACCTGTGGCTGTATCACGGACATAAATGTATCTTCCAGGGCGGTCCATGGGGATGCTGTTATATCGATATCGTGTTACCCTTCTGTTCTGCGGGTCCTTATGAAAACTGTATCCGCCTCCTGTATTGGAGACGATCCCCCCATACTCTCCACTCCCGATATAATTGATCCATGGTGTCGGGGTGTCGGGTCTTGTAATGACATACTCATTCGCTTTTTCATCAAAGTAGCCGTATTGCATACCTGATACTCCTTTGCATTCCGGGGGGAATTTGCGTCACGAGATCTACTGTTGTACTGATCCGCTCATTTGCCAAGGTCTACGCCGTCGCCGCGCATGAACACGCCCGGCATGGACACGGGCATGCGGCCGTGGACGGAGATATCTCCGCACCATGCCTGTACTGCCATCTCCAGAGCCTCTCGCGTGTCATCAAACGTACAAAGGAATGTCGGTGCCGTGTGGCAATACTGCCGTTGGTATGGATCGCCGAAGGCTGTGATAATCGGCGGGGTCTTCCCCGTCGTGACAAGCCCACAGAAGAAAGCTCTCACTGCCTCTTTATGGGGAGTGAGCGTCCCAATCGCGTAGCTTGGCACAACGAAGAAATTGAAGAAGGTATAGTCTGCATCCGCGGCTTTCTGGACCGCAGTCTGATGAATATTCTCCGGACCGGCCTCGNNCGCCCTTTGAGTTTCTTGATAGGCAAAGTTCCCGCGCTGTTGCTGAGCATGGTAAGTCCGCGCGCCAGCACTTTCCTGCAGAATTCAGTTTTCGGCGTCAGCTGTGACGTTAACAACATCTCGTTTTCCACCAGCGGAGTTCGCGCGCGATCAAGCCCTGCTTTTGACTTGGCGATCAACACACGCTTCACCGCTTCATTCAAGCGCGCTTCAGTGAGTTCCTTCTTCTTCAGAGCGCGTTTAATGGCGGAGACTTC
>PMNP01000291.1 GCA_003161755.1 Ignavibacteriota bacterium
GAATCAATCGGGGCGAATTCTTCATTCTGCATTTCCGCGCTGCCGAGGCGCATCATTCTGTTTGACATGCTCTCAAGCCCCAGCATCAAATTTCCCTTGATCTGCGATTTTGTCCGTTCAAGCTCGGCCTTCGGAACAGATCGTTTTCGCAGACCATGTAACTCCTGTTTCACAAGGTCGATGCACTGACTTTTGTTCTTTGGGTCTGTTCCGATGTACACACCGAACAGCCCGGCGTCGCTCAGCAATGTGACGAAGGAATACACCGAGTATGCGAGTCCGTATTTCTCCCGAATCGCCTGATAGAGCCGGGAACTCATTCCCTCACCAAGCAGTGCGTTGAGAACCAGGAGCGGATANNGGATGCTTAAGACCGTACCCAACAGTCCCGAGACAGACATGCGATTGTTGGATTGGTTTGGGATACACGTTGAGGCCGGCCCGGGCCTCTCCGTTTGGTGAAAATCGGATCCTGTCCCTCCCCCCTTCACTCTTCATCCCCCGAAAGAATTTCTCCGTCAGCCTGAGGAGAGTTTCATGGTCGAGGTTACCGGCTGCGGCAACAACGAGGTTCTCCGGTTTGTAATGACGTCGAACATGATTGCGAAGATCCTCACGCGTAAAACCTCGCAGATTCGCTTCAGTCCCGATGATGGGATACCCGAGCGAATGCCCAGGGAACAGCGCTTTTTCAAAATAATCGTGAATAATATCCTCGGCGTCATCCTCGGAATTGTGCAGTTCCTCAATGACAACCTGTTTTTCCTTTTCAAGCTCTTTCGGCAGGAACGTTGCATTGAGGATCAGGTCTGAAAGCACATCCATCGCATGGGGCAGGTGGACATCGAGCACGCGAGCATAGTAGCAGGTTTGTTCCTTGGTGGTAAAGGCATTAAGATAGCCGCCAAGTGACTCAAGGCTCTGGGCGATGTCGCGCACCGAGCGCTTTTGTGTCCCCTTGAACACCATGTGCTCTAGAAAATGGCTGATCCCATTTCTGTCAGCGGACTCATCCCGTGAACCGACATCCGCCCAGATGCCGAGCGAAACAGAACGGACATAGGGCAGACATTCCGTCACGACGCGGATGCCGTTGTCGAGGATGGTCTTCTTATAGAGGGATTTCGTCGTCTTGGCTGATGAGCGCCGGGCGTTCTTTTTTACCATTCTACGTTAAGGGATCCCCGCCACTATTCCTTCGGACTTGTCATTAGTGAGTCAATATATCCACAATGGCCTCAAGAGTCAAGAAAACCGGCTATTTCGGGCTGGAAGAACGTTTTCATGACATCTTGCTTCCCCACCCGGTTTTGCCTAGCTTGCACTCACTGGGAAAAAACTCCACACTTTCAACTGCCGAATGTTCGCCACCTCGCTCCTTATCCTAGCCGTCCTGTATGCCTGTCAGTTTCTCGTTTTTGGCCTGGCAGCTCTTGCTGCACGGTATCGTCACAAAAGCGACGTTTATCCGACCGTTGATATCATTATCGCCGCCAGGAATGAAGAAGCGCGTATCGGTAACTGCCTCGGCTCCCTATTGCGCTTGACCTATCCCTCCAACCTCCTCAAGATTGTCATCGTCGACGACGGCTCACACGACCGAACAGCAGAGATTATCCAGCAGTATGCCGACCAGTCACCGTGCGTCCGATTGATGAAGTCGACCCCGTCACGCGATCATCTCAAGGGAAAAGCCAACGCCATTACCCAGGCAATCGAAGCAACATCGGGTGAGATCATTCTCATGACCGATGCTGATTGCGAGGTTCCGCCACAGTGGATTGAAAATACTGTACGCTACTACGATGACGATTCTATCGGGATTGTGGCGGGNNCGTCGCTCTTTGAGAGGATGCAGGCGCTTGACTGGTTGGTGCTCTTTTCCGTAGCGTCCGGCGTCAATCGCCTGGGATTTCCCGTGACCGCAGTGGGGACAAACCTCTCAGTCCGCCGCCGAGCGTATGAAGCCGTAGGCGGTTATCGCAAAATTCCCTTTAGTGTGACAGAAGACTATGCTCTCTTTCATGCCGTGACGCATGGCGGAGAATTCAAGGCGCGGTTTCCTCGGGATCCTGGGACGCTTGTGGAAAGTTATCCCTGTCCGACCATCCCTGATCTGTACAGGCAGAAAAAGCGATGGTTCACCGGCGGCAAAGGGATGGACGTCGCCAGCATGTCCATTTTCGCTTTGACATACGTATTCACACTGGCGCTGATTGTCGGCGCATGCATCGAACCCTCCTGCTACCTTTTCCCGTTATTGATCAAACTTGCCTCCGACATGTTTCTTTCTCTTGTTGCAGCATCGGGCTTCGGCCGGATTGACACGTTGTTCGCGTTTCCGTTCTACGTTCTCTATTATTCATTCTACGTTGTCGTGTATCCTCCTCTTGTGCTGTTCACTAGCGGGATAGTCTGGAAGGGTCGGGAGTTTAGCGAAAGGAAGGGCGGGGAGAAGGGGGGACTTGGAGATTGAGGAGACTGGGAGAATGAGGAGCGCTGTGATCAAGCTTTGAGTAGGTAGTATGGAGTATGGAGTACGTAGAAAGATATGAACGGATGAAAGAAAAAGCAGCCCTTCGCGCTGGTGAGGGCTGCTTTCTGTCATGGCCCTGGATGATTACAACGGAGTGCCTACATCCATGGCTCGTCGGCGGTGGGACCGTAAATGGATGGAACCTTTGCACCTGCCATCCGCAGGTACACCGAGAATTGTCCACGATGGTGCACTTCATCCATCAGCGTCATCCAGGCTGCCTGATTCCGCGGGATTTCTCCGAGCTTCTTGGGTCCCGTAGGAAACTTGATTGGCTTGCTGAATTGCTCTTCGGGCAACTGCTTCACCTTCTTCAGAATTTCCGCATGAGTCTACTCGTATTCCTTGAGGATATCATTCATTGACGATGGTGCCTTGCCCGGGTTTTCTCCTCCTGCCAAGACATCCCCCTTGATAATTCCTTCGAGCCAGCGTTCTCCTCCGACAAATACCCACGCCAGCTCTCGCGCGCTGCGGGAATGTTCGGCCGGTTNNGAAAGGCCCTCAGCACTTTCATCGTCGTGCCATACTCCCGATCCCATCCGTCGATGAACATCTCCTTCTCTGTCATAACCCCTCCCTGCTTGATGAATAAGGATATTCCGTCAGGGCCTTCTCCGCTTGCACAACTGGGTGCATGTGATATCCGGCCCGACTGCAAAACCGAGGATTTCGCGGGTTAGTTCCTGGCCGGTCGGCGCATTCTTAGCGGACCTTACAACAAGATACCTTGCGTCAATCGTGTGACAGTGTCGAACGTATTGCGTCGTGCAGGTAGATGTCGAATGTGTTGCCCTGCGCAGGTAGCAGTTAGTTTTGAGCAGGTAGTGAAGGAGAAATGCGAAGGGACAAGNNACGATTCCCGGGTTCGACAGCAGCCACACCCTTATGGAAAAACCGGCCGTCCGGGGGCTTTCAAAGCAAAATCGGCCCTGCGAAAGCTGAAGTTCGCTGCTGGTCGACGACATTTCAATGACAGTCGCGCGACTGTCGCTACAGGGGAGCGAGTGTCCCGGCATGCCATATTGTCAGTTAAGCGGACTTTTTGTGATGATGTCGCCGATAGGCTATTGATCTAAGCTATTTCAGAAATGTCCCTCTCTCGAGTTCCTCGAACGCTTGCCTGAGCTGAGCCTGGGTGTTCATAACGATGGGGCCGTACCAAGCAACGGGTTCTTCGATCGGTTNNTACACTGACTTCATCGCCGCTATCGAACAACACAAGCGATCGGTTGTCGGCCTGCGCCGGAGGGGCCGTATCGGACCATCCCACTGCTTCGGTCGGCACAGCTAGTGGTCCGGAGGCATTGCAGAATTTCCCTGATCCGGCAAAGACGTATGCAAATGCATGACTTGTGGTAGCAACAGGAAGGGTTTTGCGTTTCCCCGGCGGCACCGACACATCCAGGTAAATCGGATCGGCGGCAATGCCATCGACAGGTCCCTTCTTCCCCCAAAATGTTCCGCAGACGATCCGCACGTGGGTCCCGTCGTCATCCGTTATTTCTGTAACATCAGGCGCCTTGACCTCTTGATATCTGGGTGCAGTCATCTTCAATGAGGCAGGGAGATTCGCCCAAAGTTGAAATCCATGCATACTGCCAGTTTCGTCCCCCTTGGGCATCTCCTGGTGAAT
>PMNP01000257.1 GCA_003161755.1 Ignavibacteriota bacterium
TGCGGCCGGGGACATTGTATATCACCACAGGCATTTCCACTTCGTTGGCAATGGCGCTGAAATGCTGATACAAACCCTCCTGCGTGGGTTTGTTGTAGAATGGCGCAACCGTCAGGATCGCATCGGCCCTGCACTCCTTGACACGCTTGGCAAGGGCGACTGCGCGGGAGGTCGCATTGCTGCTCGCACCGCCAATGACCAGGATTCTCCCGTTGGATTGGTCAACAACAGTTTCAATCACAAACGCTTGTTCGCTTTCCGAAAGTGTCGCCCCTTCACCGGTGCTACCAACGGGGACAAGCGCTTCGACTCCGCCCTTGATCTGGAAATCGACGAGTTCACGAAGGGCGGTTTCATCCACCGATCCGTCCTTCTTGAAAGGTGTTACGAGCGCAGTTGCAGTGCCTTGGAACAGTAATTGTCGTGGCATAGATTTGTTGGTATCGGCCTCCTGATGCCGTTGCTGATGTTGTAGAGTGTCACGGAAGGAGAATATCCCGCATCGTATAAATCCCCTTCTTGTCTTTGAGCCATTCTGCCGCGGCGATTGCCCCGAGAGCAAAGCCAGTGCGGTTTTTTGCGGTATGGACGAGCTCAATGGTGTCGGCCTCAGAATCGAACATCACCACGTGTTTCCCCGTAGTGTGACCGAGCCGTGTGGAAGTCACGTGGAGTTGTTCCGGCTTGATCGTTCCGTGGTNNGAAGCGAGAGAAAGTGCCGTCCCGCTCGGACTGTCGGCCTTACCCGTGTGGTGGGCTTCCCATACGGCGACGTCGTACTGTTGATACCGCTCAAAAAGATGCGCGGCATCCATCACTATTTGCATGAAGATATTGACGCCGAGGGAAAAATTGGATGAATACAACAGTCCGATCTTTGCTTTCTTGACCAGCTGCCGGACTTCGTCAATCCGATCATGCCAGCCCGTTGTCCCCACGACGATGCTCTTCCCGGCAGCAGCGACGGCCTCAATATTTTCAAACGCGCCTTCTGGAGAAGAAAAATCAATGCAGACATCGACTCCTTTGAGGGACTCTTTCGTCAATCCGGTTCCATGCGGATTGTCACCGATATCGAACACGCGCGCAATTTTCATCCCGCGTTCCACGGCAACGCGCTCCACCTCTTTGCCCATCTTGCCATATCCAACAATTGCTATGTTCATTTGCCGGTTTCCGGGGATTTCGCTCCCCCGTCCATTCGTGAAACGCTCAGTGATGATGTACCAGAATCGTTGAAACAGCTTCCCAGAGATTTCACTGCTTCATTTGCCGACGCCGCTATGTCCTGAGACTTGGCGTAATGATACATGAACGCCGCCCCGAACATATCGCCACATCCCGCCAATGGAGCTTTGGCAAGAATCCTGGTTCCGTTAATCTCCTTCCGCACCGTGCGCTTGTGGTCGTCGGACATCACGGTAAGCCCTTGTTGACCGCGTGTCACCAGAATTCCCTTCACACCCAGCGTGAACATGTGGCCAGCCAGCTGTTCTTCGCTCATGGGTTCGCTCGAAAGGCCCTTCATCTCCTCTTCATTCAGCTGGACGGTCTCCATCATGAATGACCAGCGGCGCCATTCCTCCACTGGACGGCGGAATCGCTCTCCTTGCCCGTTGACGCCAAGGGTCAGGTTATGGAAGTCGAAATGAATCGGTATCTTTTCGTCACGCGCTTCCATCCTGATCACATCAAGCGTCTCCAATGTCAGATCGAACCCGGAGAACATATTGACAAGCACCGCGTCCGATCGAAGATGGCGGCGCAATCGCTCAAACGGGATGGGGGGAGCGATGTCCTTTGAGCAAACAATCGACGCCCCGTTGGAGGAGTGAAATACATGGACGCGATTTGTCGGCGCATCGATCTTGTACAACGCATCCGTGCAGATGCCCGGAAGGTCTGCGAACAACGCCGACATGCGGGGAAAGTCTTCCCTGGCAATCCCGCACACCGGCACGACTGTGCTGTTCTTCCCCACCAGCTTCGAGAGCATGTATGCGGTGCGGAAGAGACCTCCAGGCTGCTCCAGTTCATGCCCGTCTTCCTGGTGCACCACGTCGATACAACAGTGCCCGATGATGAGAAATTTCATGGAGTCAGAATTTGGAGCCGGAACGGCGAAACTCGTCCAGTTTCTTTCCTAATGAGGGGTCAATAAGCGCAAGAATCTCCGCAGCCAGCACCGCCGCATTCTTTGCTCCGGCCGTNNCGATGGCCACAGTGGCCACGGGAATCCCTGCCGGCATCTGAACGATCGAATACAATGCGTCCAGACCGTGAAGTGCCGATCCCTCGAGCGGCACTCCGATGACAGGGAGCGTCGTATGCGATGCGATCACACCGGGAAGGTGTGCGGCCATTCCGGCAGCGGCAATAATGAGGGAGAACCCGTTGGACGCGGCCTGTTTCGCAAACCGGGCGGTTTCATCCGGCTGTCGATGTGCCGAGAGGACATGCAGTTCATGCTCAATGCCAAACCTCGTCAGATAGTCGAGGCAGGGCTGCATGAGCGCCTGGTCTGAAGTGCTGCCAAGCAACACCGCGACTTTTCCCATACTCAGACCTTTGCAGTAAATGGATGGTTTCCCGCTTCGCACCTGCGCCAAAGACCCTGGCAAGAAAATTTGTTTTCGTAGAGCGCGCGACCAACGACTACCGAGTCCACCCCGAACGGTTCCAATTCCTGGATTTTGAGCAAATCATCCAACCCACCGATCCCCCCCGACGCTGTGATGCGGAGTCCGCTCTTCTCTGCAAGGTCTCGAAGGACCGGAAGGTTCAGCCCGCGAAGAGTCCCATCAATTCTGATATTCGTGTACACCAATCGGCGGAATCCAATCTGCCGGGCATTCAAGGCAACAGTCAACGCCGTAAGGCCTGACGATTCTGCCATGCCGCGAACGGCAACGATCCCATCCAACGCATCGATACCGAGGACAACCTTGCTCGGACCAAACGTGTCCATCACCCTCTTCGCCTCATCAGGATTCTCGATCAGCATCGTCCCGACCAGCACGCGATACATTCCGAGATCGAACGCTGCCTTCACCGCGTCAAACGTCCTCAACCCGCCCCCCAACTCAATGGGAATATCGACTGTTTCCACCATGCGCCGGATGGAATCGACATTCACAAGGTGACCGGTTATTGCACCATCGACATCCGTCACATGGAGCGATTTGGCGTTTTCTTTGCGCCAGAGCCGGGCCATTTCGACGGGATCATCAGAATAGGCGAAGCCTTCTTCGCCCTGGATCATCTGGACGCATCGACCGCCCTTGATCTCAATCGCGGGAATCAGCAGGATCATAAACGTGGATAGTATGGTAAGATATTACAATCGCGAAATTTGAAGTGAATTGCAAGGGTGGGAACGAGTCCTGATGAAAGTGCCACGAATGAATTGTGGATCTCATGCATCGGTTGTATCTTGCCTTAGGCAAAATTGCACTCAACAAGTGATGCGTGTCTGTTACTTAATGAAACCACTTCGATACATACTTCTTCTGGCAGCCCTCTTCGGCTCCCCTTCTCCAGCGCGCTCGGCACGGCCAGAGAAGCCCAGGCTGGTGATCGTCATAGTGTTCGATCAGTTTCCGTTTGAGTACCTTGAACGTTTCCGATCAGAATTCCATGGAGGATTAGCGACGCTTTTGGAGAGCGGCGCCAACTTCACAAACGTCAACTACCTTCATGCGCAATGCCTGACCGGGCCAGGGCATTCGGTTATCATGAGCGGTGCGTATGGTGATGTCAGCGGGATCATCGCCAATACGTGGTACGACCGCAGCACCAAAACTCTGAAGTACTGTGTGCAGGATGAGAGCGTTTCCCTCGTTGGAGCGAAAGGAAACGGGCGATCACCTGCGCTGTATCTCACATCTTCTCTCGGAGATGCCTTACGCAGCCAGACGCACGATTCCGCGAAAGTCATTTCACTATCCAACAAAGATCGGGCAGCAATTCTTCTGGGCGGACGAAGACCCGATGCTGTCTACTGGATGGTAGATTCCGCATTTGTCACTTCCACCTTCTATGGAACACACCTCCCTTCCTGGGTTACAGATTTCAACCACTCGGGAATGATCAACTCTTACTTTGGCGCGTCTTGGCAATCCGCACTC